>JBLIFE010000095.1:0-7862 GCA_047633515.1 Paracoccaceae bacterium
AGCAAAGCGCCCTGCGCGCCCTCGAACAACAGCCGCTTGCCGGCACGGCGCTGTTCGTTCAGCACTTTCCAAACAGGGGCCGCATATTCCAGAACGGACGGCGCAATCTCTTTCAGTTTTGCCAGCAGATCATCGCGGTCTACCGGATCAAGCCCCAGCCCACGGCGCAGCGCATCATGATGTACCAGCGCACGGTCCACCCGTGCCTCGAGGGTCGCCGGATCGGCAAGGTCTGCCACACGGACCGACCGCCGCCCGACCTTGTCCTCATAGGCCGGACCGATGCCCCGCCCGGTCGTGCCGATCTTTGCCACCGAGTTTTGATTCTCTCGTGCACGGTCCAATTCGCCGTGAATAGGCAGAATGAGCGGCGTATTTTCCGCAATCTTGAGGCTCGCAGGGCTGATTTCAACACCCTGTGCCCGCAGCTTGGCGATCTCTTCCTTAAGATACCAAGGGTCAAGAACAACCCCGTTGCCGATCACACTCAGCTTGCCACCCCGTACGATACCCGACGGCAGCAGGGAAAGTTTGTAAACTTTTCCATCAATCACAAGCGTATGGCCCGCGTTGTGGCCGCCTTGGAACCGCACGATGACATCGGCACGCTCCGACAGCCAATCTACAATCTTGCCTTTTCCTTCGTCGCCCCACTGGGCGCCTACGACAACGACATTGGCCATGATGGTTCCTTTGGTGACCCGCAAACGCTGTTGCTATACCGATCCTACGCGCGAGACGAAACAACAATTTCATCCTTTCGACTCTGGACAGATAATCCCGACTGCGTCAGGCAGCCTGCAACACTTCGTAGGAACCATGACATGAACGGCATTCTTATCCGTTGGCTTTGCGCCTTTTTGCTTTTGACCGCGACCTTCAACCCGACCCCATGGAACTATGCCCGCTGGGTCGAAACCAACGGGTCCGACCAGATCTCGCTGGCCGTGCTGGGCGGGCTGATCCTGCTGATCGGCTATGTGGTTTACATGCGTGCGACCCTGCGTTCGATCGGCGGGTTCGGCATGATTCTGGTCGGAGCATTCGTAAGCACGATCATCTGGGTCTTGGTCGATTGGGGCGTATTGAACCTGGACAACCCTGCCATAACGGTCTGGCTCGGGCTTGTTGCGCTCTCGTTCACGCTTGGCATCGGGCTGAGTTGGTCGATCATCCGGCGGAAACTTTCGGGCCAGGCCGACGTAGACGATGTTGAAGATTAGGCAATCCAATGAACTTCCCCTTCATACAGGGGTTGCGACGCCACCACATACCTCTTAGATACCGCCCATTGTCGTGCGGAGCCTGTGTATGGAAAATGTTATCCTCATCGTTCATCTGATCCTGGCGTTGTGCCTGATCGGGGTCGTGCTGTTGCAGCGCTCCGAAGGGGGCGGTCTTGGAATGGGCGGCGGTGGCGGCGGTGGTGTGATGAGTGGCCGCGCGGCGGCAACCGCACTGGGCAAGCTGACATGGGCCTTTGCCATTGCGTTCATCTGCACCTCAATCACGCTGACTGTACTGGCTGCGGCCAAATCGGACGGGTCATCGGTTGTAGATAGGATCGTCGACACGCCTGCGGCCCGCGCACTGCCCGATCTGCCATTGGGAGGCGATTTGTTGCCGCCCTCACTGTCGAATGCGCCGCTTGTGCCGCAGACCGCAAACTAGGCTAGCCCAACACTCGCATCAAAAATCGGACCCTCTCATGCCAAGGCGGTCCGGTTGCTAAACTCGCGCGACTCAGGTATGGCATCAATCCCGTGGTAGTGCGGCGTTTTTGACATGCTTCACTGCATTGATCCAACCCACTTCACGGGAGCACATCCAAGCCATGGCACGTTTCATTTTCATCACGGGCGGCGTTGTGTCTTCGTTGGGCAAGGGGCTGGCCTCAGCCGCGCTGGGTGCATTGTTGCAGGCCCGCGGCTATAGCGTCCGTTTGCGCAAACTCGACCCCTATCTGAATGTCGACCCCGGAACGATGAGCCCGTTCGAGCACGGCGAGGTCTTTGTGACCGACGACGGGGCCGAGACCGATCTTGATCTGGGACACTACGAGCGGTTTACAGGTGTTGCAGCCCGCAAGACAGATTCAGTCAGCTCGGGGCGCATTTATTCCAACGTTCTGGAAAAAGAGCGGCGCGGCGATTATCTTGGTAAGACCATACAGGTCATCCCGCATGTGACCGATGAAATTAAAGACTTTATTAAGATCGGCGAAGACGAAGTCGATTTCATGCTGTGCGAAATCGGCGGCACTGTGGGCGACATCGAAGGGTTGCCGTTTTTCGAGGCGATCCGCCAATTCTCGCAAGACAAACCCCGCGGTCAGTGCCTGTTCATGCACCTGACGCTGTTGCCATTTATCAAGGCCAGCGGCGAATTGAAGACGAAACCAACACAGCACTCTGTCAAGGAATTGCGCTCGATCGGTCTGGCACCGGATATACTTGTGTGCCGTTCCGAAGGGCCTATTCCGATCAAGGAGCGCGAAAAACTGGCGCTGTTCTGTAACGTGCGCTCTGATGCCGTGATCGCAGCGCTCGACCTTGCCAGCATCTATAAGGCACCTTTGGCTTATCATTACGAAGGGTTGGACCAAGCCGTGCTGGATGCTTTCCAGATCAGCCCCGCCCCCAAACCCGATCTGCGCGTCTGGGAAGACGTGGTAGACCGGATCGAGCACCCCGAAGGCGAGGTTAAAGTCGCCATTGTCGGAAAATATACCCAGCTCGAGGATGCTTATAAATCTATCGCAGAGGCGCTGATCCACGGTGGCTTGGCGAATCGCGTGAAGGTCAGGATCGAGTGGGTCGATGCCGAGCTTTTCGATAGCGAAGACGCTGCGCCCTATCTTGAAGGGTTCCACGCCATTCTTGTGCCGGGTGGTTTTGGCGAGCGCGGTACCGAAGGAAAAATCAAGGCCGCGCAATTCGCCCGCGAGCGCAAGGTCCCCTACCTTGGCATCTGTCTGGGGATGCAAATGGCGGTCATCGAGGCGGCGCGCAATCTGGCCAACCTTGGCGATGCCGGCTCCGAAGAATTCGACCACGAGGCCGGTAAAAAACGCTTTACCCCGGTTGTGTACCATCTCAAGGAATGGGTGCAGGGCATTCACAAGATCGAGCGCAAGCTGGGCGATGACAAGGGCGGCACAATGCGCCTTGGATCGTATGACGCACATCTGGTCCCCGGATCGAAAGTTGCCGGCATTTACGGCACGACCGAGATCGAAGAGCGTCATCGCCACCGCTATGAGGTCGACATCAAGTACCGCGAAGCGCTTGCTGCGCAAGGAATGGTGTTTTCAGGTATGAGCCCTGACGGAAAACTGCCCGAGATTGTCGAATTGACCGATCATCCGTGGTTTATCGGGGTCCAGTTCCATCCCGAATTGAAGTCCAAACCATTTGCGCCGCACCCGTTGTTCTCGGATTTCGTGCGCGCAGCCAAGGAAGTAAGCCGTCTTGTCTGATCCCATCTGACATCTCAGGCAAACAAATTTGGCGTTCGGTCATTTGTTGGCAAAGCGTTTTGAATAATTAACCAAATATTTGTTTCATCCTTTTCCTTTTTGCCGGAAGGCGGCAAAGTGGACGTGGGACTGTTAGGGGGAAACCATTGCCTGTCGGGTATTGGGTAATGACGTGCGCGTCAAAGGATCGCGCAAAATTCAATGCGTTTTTGCGCGTTCTGGAGCCTGTTTTCAACAGCTTTGGCGCGCACCACCTTGAGAGCGACGAGCAGGTTGACACTTTGCCCGACGGCCAAGAGTGCTTTGTTCAGATCACCGCGTTTCCCGATATCAACAGCGCACAAGCCGGTCTCGCATCGGAAGAATACGAAGCGACAGACAGCTTGCGCAGCCGCCTCACAGATTTTGACGTCGTCGTTATTGAACAAGCAACCTTCTGAGTAAAAAGGACCTACACGATGGCAAAAGGCTACTGGATCGCAAACAATATCGTCCAGAACGCGGACCAATATGATGCCTACCGCGTCGCTATCGGTCCCGTACTTGCCCGCTACGGCGCGCGGTTTATCTCTCGCGGGGGGCCACAGGAGGTCAAGGAAGGGACTGCGTTTCCCCGCACTGTGGTGATCGAGTTTGACAGCTACGAAACCGCACTGACCTGTTACGAGGACCCTGAATATCAGAACGCAAAGCGCCTGAGGTTGACGGCTTCGGACGGGACTCTGACAATATTTGAAGGCTACGACGGCTAGACCGGCTTGGCGTTTCCTACCAAACGACCTATGTTCCGGTTATGTTTGCAGATTTGATAAGACGCCTCACGGCACCCGCCCCCGCCACGCTTCCGGACCCTGATGCCCGTCTGGCGCTGACCGCACTTCTGGTGCGTATCGCGCGCGCTGATCACGATTATGCGGAGTCAGAAAAAATAAGGATCGACCGCATTTCGGCGGCGCGCTTCGGCTTGTCACCGTTCGAGGCAGCCCGCCTGCGCAGTCAGGCCGAAAAGCTTGAGGCCGAATCACCCGACACCGTGCGCTTTACCCGTGCCATCAAGGACGCCGTGGCCTATGACGACCGCGAAGCCGTGATAGAGGCGCTTTGGGATGTCACCCTCGCCGACGGTGTGCGTGATCACGACGAAGAAACGCTGGTACGGCTGGTGAGCAATTTGCTGGGCGTGACGGACCGCGACAGTGCGTTGGCACGACAGCGGGTCGAGGCGCGAAAGGCGTGATCGCCGCCCTGCCGATGTACGACCACCCGCGTCAGCAAGCGGCAAATGATGCCTTTTGGGCAGCCGTCAGGGACAGGTTGCGCGACGCAGGCATCACAGCCCCCGAAGCCTTGCACCGGGGGGGCGACATCAGATCACAATGGCTGCGGCCCGATCTTTTGCTGGGGCAGACCTGCAGCCTGCCTTTTCGCCGCCTTCTGCACGACAAAGTGCATTATGTCGCCTCGGCCGATTACGGGTTACCGAACGTCAAAGGCGGCTTTTACCGTTCTGTGATTATCGCCCGCGCAAATGACACCCGCACTACGCCCCGGGATTTTGCCACCGCGACATTCGCTTATAACAGCAACGATAGCCAATCGGGATGGGCCGCCGCCCTTGACTGGGCACGCCACAACTCGGTGTTGCTTGATCCCGCACTGGAAACCGGCGGTCACCGCGCAAGCGCCCTTGCCGTCGCACAAGGCAACGCCGATCTGGCGTCCATTGACGCGGTGACCTATCGGACCTTGCAGCAGTTCGAGCCGTTTACCGAAAACCTGCGGATCATCGCGCACACGGACATTACGCCGGGGCTTCCCTTTATTACCGCGCTGGCGAACGACCCCGAAACCATCAGGGCGGCCATGCTTTCGGCGCTGAACGGGCTTGATGTGTCCACGCGCGCTACTCTTGGCATTGCCGGCTTTGCCGACATCGGACTTAGTGTCCTGTTAAACGGCGACTAGCTGCCCTTTTCGGGGAGCCAATACCTGATTTTCGACTCTCAATGCCGTTTCAGGTGGCTTAAAGCGCAAAAGACCACAGTCAGGCATTGATGAATGCCGTTTTTTTGGCCTTACTCTGTGTCAAGCATGACCCTCTTATGAAAGCAGTGCCGCCTCGTGTCCGATAAACCTGTTATTGAACTGCGCGACATCCACAAAGCCTACGGGACTTTGGAGGTAATCAAAGGCGTCAGCCTGAGCGCGCGAAAAGGCGAAGTCATCTCGTTGATCGGGTCATCGGGGTCTGGAAAATCCACGCTCCTGCGCTGTGCCAACCTGCTCGAAGACAGCCAGCAGGGCGAGATCGTCTTTCAGGGCGAGCCTGTGACGTGGAAAGGCCGCGGTGCTTCGCGCCGCCCCGGAGATGCAAAACAGGTCACCAGAATACGCACCAACCTTTCGATGGTCTTTCAGCAATTCAATCTGTGGGCGCATATGACCATTTTGCAAAATGTCATGGAAGCGCCCGTGACCGTCCTTAGACGTGACCCTGCACAGGTCGAGGACCTTGCCCGCGGCTTGCTCGACAAGGTCGGGATCGGCGACAAATGCGATGTCTTTCCGGCGCAACTGTCAGGCGGGCAACAACAGCGCGCCGCCATCGCCCGCGCCCTCGCAATGGAGCCGGAGGCCCTTTTGTTCGACGAGCCGACATCCGCGCTTGACCCCGAGTTGGAGCAGGAGGTCGTAAAGGTGATCAAGGCCCTCGCCGAAGAGGGTCGCACGATGCTGCTGGTGACACATGACATGCGGTTGGCAGCCGATGTGTCTTCTCATGTCATATTCCTGCATCAGGGGCTGATAGGTGAGGAAGGCCCGCCAGAGACGCTTTTTAGCGCCCCTAAAACCAAGCGATTGCAGGGCTTTTTGAGCAATACCGGAATGTTTGTTGCATGATACCGCAGCATGCCCCCACCCGACAGGGTATTGTGGCCCTGGCGCGCAGAGTACAAACTCGACAACGCCTGAAAAATACGATCCTTTGCCGATAAACGCCCCGCAAGTGGCGCTTCCAATCTTCAACCAAAAGGGAAAATCCGATGAAAGCACTGACACTGACCACCGCCGCACTGACGCTTTGTGCCGGCATGGCATTTGCCGCCGGCCACGCGACAACAGTTCGCATGGGCACCGAGGGCGCCTACCCTCCCTACAACTTCATCAATGACGCCGGTGACGTTGATGGCTTCGAGCGCGAACTGGGGGACGAGCTGTGCGCCCGCGCCGAGCTGACCTGCGAATGGGTGACCAACGAGTGGGACTCGATCATTCCCAACCTTACTTCCGGCAATTATGACACAATCATCGCCGGCATGAGCATCACAGACGAGCGCGAAGTAGTCATTGATTTCACACAGAACTATATCCCCCCCGCCGCTTCCGCCTTTGTGGCGCTGGCCGGTTCAGAGGTGATGAGCGACGGCGTTGTTGCGGCACAAACCTCCACAATTCAAGCCGGTTACGTGGCCACCACAGGCCAGACGCTTGTGGAATTTGCAACCCCTGACGAAACGGTTGCAGCTGTCAAAAACGGCGAGGCGGATGCCGTGTTTGCCGACAAGGACTACCTTGTACCGATCGTCGCGGAATCCAACGGCGAGTTGGTCTTTGTGATGGAAGATGTACAACTTGGCGGCGGTGTTGGCATGGGCCTGCGCGAATCCGATACAGAGTTGCGTGACAAGTTCAATGCAGCCATTACCACAATGAAGGCCGATGGAACGCTGAATACGATGATCACGAAATGGTTCGGCCCCGACGCTGCAACTTTTTGATATCCCTGCGGAAGGCCGGTTGTTCCGGCCTTCCGTTGCTCCAAACTCATGAAAGCCCCTTGATGGCAAAGCTCCCTGCACGTTCCTACATCATTTTGGTCGAAACCTTCTCGGCCGATATTCCCGGTAAAGCGGCAAATGTGCACGTGCGCCCTGTCCCGGGACAGCAGTTTCCCGTGGATATGGAGGTGGAATGTTCGCGTGCCTTACGCACCAAACACCCCGTTGGCACCGTTTTCCGGATAAAGGCAAAGCTGGCCGAGCACGAGGCCGGCACGTCTTATCTTTTCAGCCATCACCGGTGGCGTTATGAATTGGTCGAGGAGTAACCCCAGTGGTTGAGGCCTGCGCCGACCCAAGCAGTATCGACGGCTTGCTGTGGCTGGGCTGTTACCTGACCACAGGCAAACACATGGCCTTTTACGCTTCGTTCGGCACGGTGCTTTTGTTGTTGGCGGTGACGGCCCCGCTCTCGCTGGCTTTCGGCTTTTTCGGTGCCGTTGCTTCGCGGTCCGAGATCTTTGTGCTGCGGTTGATCGGCAAGGGCTATACCTCGATGGTGCGGGGCATTCCGGACATCGCCTTTTTCCTGTTCTTTGTCATCG
>JBLIFE010000096.1:0-7718 GCA_047633515.1 Paracoccaceae bacterium
AGATCATCCTCGTCTTCGTCGATCGCGGCCATCGGGGCAGGTGGAATGGCTCCTGAATTGCGCGCCAGCAAGTGTTCGGGGCGTCGTGCCGGGGGGGCGTCACTGCGCATAACAGGGGGTTCGGTGCGCGTCATGCTTGTGGCGTGTCCGTGTCGGGCGCGTGACTTGATGGCATCGGCGATGCGGGCCTTGATGCGGTCCTCGGTCGGGGCCTGTGTCCCGGTGTTGACCGCTTCGGGCTCAACCAGTTCTTGCGGCGGCGGGCGCTTTACAAAACTGGACACCGTCGCAATCAATCCGGCAGGTTTGTCGCGTGCAGGCTGCGCGGGGGCCTCGGGGGCGGTGCCAAAGACCGGGGTGCCGTGCATGCGATGCGCTTTGGTTTGGGCGTCGGTGTTTTGGGTCTGCCCGGCTTGGGTGTCAGCCTGTTGTGAACGCGCCTTGCGGGCATTCGATACGCGTCGCACCCCGTGTGCCAGTGCACTGGCCACCCCGTCATAAAGCATCACAAGAAGCAGCAGCAAGAGCCGCGCACCGCGTACCAGCTCCCATTTTGTAAAGCCAAGCACGAAAGTGGCAAATGCCAGCGTCACCAACCCGATCGGAAACGCCAGCCAGCGGACACCCGAGGCGGCGCTGATCGGGACAATGTTCAGCAACGCCCCCAGAAAAGTATCGCCGAATTGCCCACCCAGCCCGTATCCGTGCGGCCAGTTGACCCCGGGACCAAGCGTTGAGGCATAAACAGCAGCCGCCGCGATTGCGATAGGGGCAAAGATCAGCCGTGCAAAGGCGCGCTCTGCTCCGCGGTGCAGCGTGAACCGCACGCCCCAGACCGACAACAGCACCACCAGACCCCAACTTGCGAGCCCCAGAATGATGAACAAAGGCGAGGCGACAAGCGCTCCGAACTTGCCAAGCAGGTTTTGAGCAGACTGGTCGGTGGCCGACATCCAGCTTGGATCATCGGGCGAATAGGAGCCTAGAATAGCAGCCACGGCAAGGCCTGCACCCAGCAATCCGATCCCGATCAGTTCCTTGCTGCGGCGCTCGATTGCAGCCTGCATTGTGCTGTCAAGAAGGGGGTCGCGCTGCTTTGCCTGATATGCCATTCGTTCTGCCCGTCGTTTCCTGTTTCTAGGTGTAAAGACACTCACGCAGGGCCGTCAGCCCGCGCGTTGTCTCTTCCAGATTGGCCACCAGTGCGACCCGGATGTAACCAGTGCCGGGGTTGTTCCCGCCGACGTCCCTGCTCAGATACGCACCGGGCAGGACCTTTACGCCGGTGTCGCGAAGAAGTTTTATCGTTGCTGCCTCACCGTCGGGTACGGGCAGCCACAAAAAGAACCCCGCCCGAGGCCCCTGATAGCCTTGCATGCCGCTGAAAACCGTGTCGGCAATCGCATATTTCTGCTGGTAAAGTGCAAGGCTGGCGCGAACATGCTCTTCGTCGCGCCAGACCGCCGCCGAGACAGCCTGCGTCGGCAAAGGCAGCGGCGCACCGGCAAAAGCGCGCAATTGCCGGATGCGTGCAATGCTTTGTGGGCCGCCGGCAACAAACCCCGACCTGAGGCCAGGCAAATTGGAGCGTTTTGAAAGCGAGTGAAACACCACGACCCGTTCAGGATCCGCACCAAACGCCTGTACCATCTGCAATCCGCCCGGGGGCGGGCTGTCACGGTAAATTTCGGAATAACACTCGTCCGAAAATATCCGGAAATCGTATTTCTCTGCCATCGCAAGCAGGTTGGCCCAATATTCGGCATCGGCAACCGCCCCTTGCGGGTTCGACGGCGAACACAGATAGACAATTTCTGTCCGGTTCAGAATATCTTCGGGCAAGCTGGCATAGTCAGGTAGGAAATCTGTTTGTGCGGTTGCCGGCACAAACACGACTTCGGCTCCGACCGATGCGCCGGCCACGGCATAGACCTGATAAAACGGGTTCGGGGTCAACACGACAGGGCGTGCGCCCCCGCGCGTGACTTCAGGGCAAAGCGCCATGCAGGCGTTGTAAAGCCCCTCGCGGGTGCCGTTGAGCGCCATAACCTGTTGGGTCGGGTCGAGGGTTACGCCGAAACGGGTCTCGATCCAGTCACCGATGGCTGCCAACAGATCGGGTGTGCCGTCGTTTGCAGGGTATTTTGCAAAACCGCTGATCGCATCATTGAAGACCTGTGCGACAAAGGGGGGCATCGCGTGGCGCGGCTCGCCGATGGTCATGTCTATCTCGGGTCCGCCCGGCGCCATGCCGTGCAGAAGATGCCGCAACCGCGGGAACGCGTATTCTGGCAGGTTGGAGAACCGCTCGGGGAACGTCATTGGTAAACTTCTGTGCTGCCTCAGGATACGGGATCATGTTGCCCCGCTTGAGGGACACGATACCGGTCAGCCTTGCTCCGGTCCAGTCAAACCCGTGCTGGCGCGTGTCGACGGGGGGCGAATTGTTGCATTTGCGCCGTTGAGCTTACCGCAGGGCGGACTCGGCGGCCTGACCCAGCCGCAGCAAGCGCGCCTCGCTGCCCGCGGGCGTCATCAGCTGGATCCCTGTCGATGGTACCCCCGTTGGCAATGTCAAACCTGCCAGCCCTAGCAGATTACCGATACGCGTATTGCGCAAAGCCAAAAGGTTCTCGGTCACGAAATACGCGCTGTCTTCGGTCAACCGTTTCATATTTGGCGGCAGAATGGGGCAGGTCGGCACCAGCACGGCGTCAAATCCGGCGGTCAATTCAAGGTATTCGGCGCGCAGCCGGTCAAGTTTTTGCCAGCCGGCCACGAACTCCGGTGCCGATACGGATTTGCCGCCTCTGAACCGCTCGCGGACTTCGGGGAACATTACGTCGGGGTTGGACTCGATCAATTCCCCCCACGTCCCGTAGGCCTCGGCGGCAAAAAGTACGGGCGACAAGGCCATTGCCTGTGCGACACACGGCAGCGCGCGGTGCTCGATGGTTGCGCCGGCAGCTTCAAGGCGCGACAGGGCATGGTCGAAACCGGTCTTTGGTGCGTCACGTAAATCGTCCATGGCCACCGTATCGAGCACCATGAAACGGGCCCCTGCCAGACTGCTGTTGCGCAAATCCGGTGCCGGTGTCCCCTCCATCAGCGCCATAAGATGCGCAGCATCCGCGACGCTGCGGCACAGCGGCCCCACTG
The DNA here is from genome assembly GCA_047633515.1 of Paracoccaceae bacterium. GTDB lineage: Bacteria > Pseudomonadota > Alphaproteobacteria > Rhodobacterales > Rhodobacteraceae > JBLHUT01. The sequence goes on from JBLIFE010000096.1 coordinate 3,160, forward strand.
TATCAAAACGGGCACACAGCGGCACAACACCCTTTAGCGACAACCGCCCCGAAGAAGTCTTTAGCCCGACGAGGTCGTTCCAGACCGCCGGAACGCGCACCGAGCCGCCCGTGTCCGACCCGATGCCAGCGGCCGCAAGCCCAAAGGCCACAGAGGTGGCCGCCCCCGACGAAGAGCCCCCCGACACTGCGTCGTGATCGTTGAAACACGGCGGTGACGCGGTGATCGGGTTCAACCCCAGCCCCGAAAAGGCAAGTTCGGTCATGTGTGTCTTGCCAAGGCAGACCAGCCCGGCGGCGGTTGCATTGCGCAGGACCTCGGCGTCGCGGTCCGGCACCCGCCCCTTTAGCAAAGCCGTGCCTGATTCGGTGGCCACGCCTGCTGTGTCAAAAAGGTCTTTCCAACTGATCGGCACACCATCCAGCAACGAGCGGCGCAGGCCCAATCTGGCCCGCGTGGCGGCGGCCTCTGCCTCGGCGAGGGCACGGCTTTCGGTGGTGCGGGCATAAATGCGGTCGGTGAACGTATGCGCGGCAATCGCGTCCAGATACGTTCTTGTCAGCGCAACAGGGTCGATGTCACCCGCCGCAATGCCCAGACCAAGGTCGGTCGCGCTCATGTTCAGCCAATTTTGCATGCCGGTCTCCTGTCGTTGCTGCGTGCAGCTTAGACGTGCCGCAAGATATGGACAATCCCGCGCAAGGCTACATATTGCATAGGATGAACATGACACAAGAAAATGACAGTGATATCGTGATTGTCGGGGGCGGTCTTAACGGGTGTGCCTTGGCAATTTCCCTAGCGCAGGTCGGGCTGCGGGTAACGGTGGTTGATGCGCTGCCGGTGGCGGCACGTACGGCGACCGGATTTGACGGGCGCAGCTATGCGCTGGCGCTGGCCTCCAAGCGGTTGTTGACCGCGATCGGCATCTGGCCGTTGATCGGCCAACATGCCCAGCCGATCCTTGAGGTCGTGGCCAGCGACGGTCGTGCCGGCGAGGGTGCGTCGCCGTGGTTGCTGCATCTTGATCATGCCGAAATCGAGGAAGGCCCGATGGGTTTTATGATGGAGGACCGCTATCTGCGGGCGGCGCTGCTGGAGGTCATGGCGGCAACCGGGCGTGTTCGGCACCTGGATGGACAAACCGTTGTGGGCCAGAGTGTGGCACCGAAAGGGGCGTCTGTGACCCTGTCCACCGGAGAGACTCTGACGGCGCGGCTGATAGTGGGATGCGACGGGCGCAAAAGTGGCACGGCCCTGCGCGCAGGGATCAAGCGGAACATAACTGACTACCGGCAGGATGCGCTTGTGTGTGCTGTGGCCCACGAGCAGCCGCATAACGGCATCGCCCACCAGTTTTTCATGCCCTCCGGACCGTTGGCTATTCTGCCGCTTTCGGGCGACCGCAGCTCGATCGTGTGGAGCGAGGACCGTGTGACCGCACGTGGCATTGCAGCACTTGATGACACCGCGTTTCTAGAGGCGCTTATGCCGCGCTTTGGTGATTTTCTGGGGCAAGTTTCGTTATGCGGCGTGCGCTACAGCTATCCGCTTAATCTGACGATGGCGCAGCACATTGTGGCACAGCGGCTTGTACTGGTTGGTGATGCCGCACAAGGCGTGCATCCGATTGCGGGGCAGGGGCTTAATCAGGGGCTGCGCGATGTGGCCACTCTGGTGGAGGTGCTGGCTCAGGCGCGTCGGCGGGGCGAAGATATCGGCGGGTTGGATGTGCTTGACCGGCATCGGCAGTGGCGCAGCTTTGATCGAAGCATGCTGGCATTCGCAACGGACGGGTTCAACAGGCTTTTTTCGAACAATAACCCGCTGCTGCGCTTTGGTCGCGATCTTGGTATGGCGGCGGCAACAGCGATGCCCGGTCTGCGTCGCGGCATTCTGCGTGAGGCGGCGGGTTTGAACGGCGATTTGCCGCGTTTGTTGCAGGGCTTGCAGGTTTAACCTGCCCAACCCCGTGGTGGTCCGGTGTGTGTTGGCTCGTTCGTGAATGCGTCACTATTCAAGCGTGCGAGCCTCGTCGATCAACATGACCGGAATGCCGTTTCTGATCGGAAAGGCAAGGTTTGCGGCCTTTGACACGAGTTCCTGGTTTTTACCGTCAAAACGCAAAATCGTCTGGGTCACCGGACACACCAGCGCCTCCAGCATTTTGCGGTCCATTTCTGCTTCGGGGTGGGGGCTCATTGCATGATGCCGTCGCCATCGCCGCTGCGCATTGAAAATTCGATCAGCGTGGTGAGGGTTTCGCGCCGCGTTGTCAGCGACGGGGCTTCGAGAAGCGCCTGTTTGTCCTCGACCTCGAACGGGCAGAGCATCGAGAGGGAATTGATGAGCAGCTCGTCGTCTGCATCCCTGAGGCCTTCCCAGTCGGTCGACAGGTCAAGGCTGTCGAAATAGCGTGACAGGGCGTTCATGAAGGTGTCGCGATTGAACCCAGGATCGGTCTCGGTCGGCCCGAGGTCGCGGTCGAACCCCACCCAGTCAACCTCGGCTTTGACGTAAGGCGAAAATCCGACGACCTCCGATTTGACCCGGAAACGCGACATGCCCGACAGGGTGAGCATGTATCGGCCGTCTTCGGTTTCCGAAAACCCTGTGACACGTCCGGCGCAACCGATCTGGTGCAACCGCTTTTGCGTGCCCGCCCCGGGAACATCGCGCGGCTGGACCATCCCGATCAACCGGTGGCTTGTCTTTAGCGCATCATCCAGCATCGTCAGGTAACGCGGTTCGAAAACATGCAGTGGCAAGCGCGAACGCGGCAGCAGTAATGCACCTGGCAATGGAAAGAGTGCGATCGTGTTGGGAAGGTCTGCTGCAGGGGTCATCATTCGGTGGTCATGTCCTTATGGATCAGGCAAATATGATCGAGGACAGCTTGCGCCGTCCATTCAACGCGATCAGGTCCTGAGGCTTGAGCGCGTCGAAAATCGTAAAGAGTTGTGTCTTCGCAGCAGCCTCGTTCCAGTCGCGATCCTGCTGAAACATATCAAGTAGCTCGTTTACGGCGTCTTCAATGCTTCCGTTTGCATGAAGTGCAGTAGCAAGGTCGAAACGGGTCTGCATGTTTGACGGATCAGCCGCAACAGCGGCACGCAATTCGTCAAGTGGCCCGGCCTTTGCTGCCTGTTTGAGCAAAGCAAGTTGCGCGCGTGCGGCATCAATCTCGGGGGCATTCGCGATTCTCACAGGAAGATCCGCCAGCAGCGCCTCGGCCTGATCCACGTCTTCCAACGCGATATGCGCCCGCACCAGACCGCCCAGAGCGGCAGCATTTTCGGGCTCTTCCTCAAAGATGGCAGCAAAGGTTTCCGCTGCATCACCGGCCTCGCCCTCGGCCAGCATGGTTTCAGCCGCCTCAAGCGCCTCGGCCAATCCGTCGTCACCGGCAAGGGCTGCGACACGGTCGATAAATGCCTTGATCTCGGATCCGGGCTGGTTGCCTTGAAAACCGTCGACCGGCTTGCCCTCATAAAAGGCATAAACCGTTGGCAGTGACTGGATCTGTAGTTGCTCTGCGATGCCCTGATTGCGGTCGACATCGATCTTGACCATCTTGACCTTGCCCTTTGCAGCCGTCACAGCCGCCTCGAGGGCAGGCCCGAGCGTTTTGCACGGGCCACACCATTCGGCCCAGAAATCAACGATAACCGGCACGTCTTTGGAGGCCTCGATCACGTCTTGCATAAAGGTGGCTTCAGTGCTGTCCTTGATCAGGTCAGCTGCGGGTTGTGGTGTGGCTTGGCCGAGTTCGAGCATCGGTATCTCCCAATGTTGGGTGTGTGTGTGGATTAGATGGCCCGCAAGGGACGTATTTTCAAGGTTGGCGGCTACAGATCAAAGGTCGCAAAAACCGGTGCGTGGTCTGATGGCTTCTCCCATCCGCGCGCGTCGCGATGGATGCGGCTTGAATGGCTGCGGCCCGCGATATCACCGGTGGCCCAGACGTGGTCCAGCCTGCGACCCTTGTCGGCAGTATCCCACGCCGGCGACCGATAGGACCACCAACTATAAAGCGGTCCGTCGGGGATGTCTTTGCGGGTGATGTCGACCCAGTTGCCGCTCTCTTGGGTCTCGGCAAGTTGGGCCACCTCGACGGGGGTGTGGCTGACAACCTTGAGCAGTTGTTTGTGGTTCCAGACGTCATCGGGGCGCGGTGCGATGTTTAGATCCCCGACAAGAATGGCGTTCTCTGGTTGCTCGGCGCGGAACCAGTCACGCATATCGGTCAGGTAGTCGAGTTTCTGGCCGAATTTCTCGTTCTTGGCGCGGTCGGGGATGTCACCACCGGCGGGCACATAAAAGTTGTGGATGGTGGTGCCGTTTTCAAGTCGGGCGGCAACATGGCGGGCATGGCCAAGGTTTGCGAAATCCTGCCCGCCGCAATCCTCAAGCGGCAGGCGTGAGAGTATCGCGACCCCGTTGTATCCTTTCTGCCCGCGCGCAACCATGTGGTTGTAGCCAAGAGCGGCAAAGATATCGGTCGGGATTTTGTCGACCGGTGATTTGCACTCCTGAAGGCACAGCACGTCGGGGGCTGT
>JBLIFE010000097.1:0-7654 GCA_047633515.1 Paracoccaceae bacterium
CATTTACGGTATCGTGCATCGGGCGTCCTTACGGCTGGTGGAGTTCGGGAAGCGAATGGGTAAAGACCGGCACGCCGCGCTTGAAGCCGAACATCGGCTGCGCCAGTTCGGCCACCGCCATTGCCGGATCAACCGCGTCGATCACTACCAGATCGGCTGGTGCCCCTTTGACAATGCCGTAATCGTCAAGGTTCATCAACCGCGCAGAGCGCGAGGAGACCATATCAAGGCATCCCGCCATCTCGCCGCGGTTTCCGACCTGTGCGATATTGGCATAAAGGTTCGCCATCCGGATCAGGGAACAATCACCAAACGGGGTGAACGGGTTGAGCACGTTATTGGTCGAGAGCGAGCAATTGACGCCTTCGGCTGCCATGATATGCACCGGCGTTACCCCGCGCGGCACGCTGAGGTTGGCATCGTGGTCGCGGTGCATCAAGAACAGATCAGTCGAGGGCAGAACCGTGACAGCCACGCCCGCATCCGCCAGTCGCCTTGCCAGCACACGCAAGGCCGCGGCGGGCATTTGGGCGAATTTGGTCACATGGCCGACCGTGACGCGCCCGCCCCAGCCGAATTCATCGGCGCGCCGGCAGACATGTTCGACATCCAGCACGGTGGCATCCGAGCCGAAGTCGAGATGCATGTCGATATCCACATCGAATTCACGCGCCATCTCGAAGACGCGGTCGATCTGGCCGTGCGGGTTGCTGTCGGTGTAGGGGGCCGCGCCGACGGCACCAGCCCCGTCCTTCAGACCCGCGACCATCAATTCATCCGTGCCCGCATTGTTCAACAACCCTTCTTGCGGAAAAATGCAGATTTCGACGTCGATCGCCCAGGCAAAGTCCTTGACCGCCTGCTTGACCCCTTCAAACCCGCGCAGCCCGATGACCGGATCGACCTCGACATGGGTGCGCATGCGGGTGGTGCCGTTCAACACACATTTGCGCAAGGTTCTGCCCGCACGCGCGGCGACGTCTTCTTCGGTGAACGCCGCCTTCAGGCCTGCGACCTCGGCAATCGCCTCGTTCAGACCGCCTTTCATGGCGCATCGGTCAAGGATACACGACTTGTCCAGATGGATGTGGGTTTCGACAAATCCGGGCAAGACAATCCGCCCGCCAAGGTCCAGCGCGCGGTCCCCGCGATCAAGGCCGCCGTTGCCGCGGATATCCACGATCTTGCCCTCGTGCACCCCGATATCTAGTGCGGTTTCAGGCGCGCTTGGCATGACCACGTTGTGAAGTGTCAGGTCCATTCTTCTCTCTCCCTCATTATTCGGCGGCGACGTCGGCGCCCAGATAGGCCGCCTCGATCGAGGCATCATCGCGCAGAGCGGCCGCATCGCCCGATTTCACAACGTGCCCGTTTTCAAGCACATACCCCCGATCTGCAATCGCAAGCGCCAGTGTCGCCATCTGGTCCACCAGCAGGATCGTGACGCCTTCGTCGCGCAGATCGGCCAGTATTTCGTACAGTTCGGCGATGATCGACGGGGCCAGCCCCAGCGACGGCTCGTCAAGCAACAAGATCTTGGGATGCGCGATCAGGCCGCGGGCAATTGCCAGCATCTGTTGCTCGCCCCCTGACAGCACCCCCGCAGGCGCGTCTATCCGGTCGCGTAACCGCGTGAACCTTTGCAAAAGCGCCTCGATCTCGGTGTCGGCATCAAGGTCCGTGCGGGTGTAGGCCCCCATCAGAATGTTGTCGCGCACGCTCATCTCGGGAAAAACCTGCCGTCCTTCGGGCACCAGCGCCAGACCGGCATGGGCGATCTGGTGGGCTGGAAATGTCTCTACCGGAACGGTGTTGAGCTTGATCGTCCCCGACACCGGACGATGCAGGCCCGACAAGGCGCGCATCATTGTTGATTTGCCCGCCCCGTTGGCCCCCAGAACGGCCACCATTTCTCCGGGGCGCACACTCAGATCGACACCGGTCAGGGCAGAGGCGGCACCGTAACCGGCGGTCAAGGCACCTGTTTCCAGCACCCGCGCCTTTGGCGAGGTATCACGCGGCGTGGTCCGTGCGCGCCCCTTGTAGGTGCTGTCGCCCAAATAGGCGCGCCGTACGGCGGGATCGGTGCGCACCTCGGCCGGAAGGCCGGTCTTGATCGGCACGCCGGCATCCAGCACGACAATCTGGTCCGAGATGCTCATGACCATGGACATGTCATGCTCAACAAGGATCACGGTCACACCGGCTTCGGCAATTTTGCGGATCAGCAAGCAAAGCGCCTCTTTGTCCAAATGCATCAGACCTGCGGCAGGCTCGTCGAGCAGCAGCACCGCCGGGCGGGTGGCCAACGCGCGGGCAATTTCGACCAGACGTTTGTCGACGTGGGGCAGGTCGCTTGCCGCGCGGGCCACCGGACCGGTGTAGCCGACAAAGGCCAGCAGATCATGCGCCAGATCGACCTGTGCCTGTTTCGGAGCAGAGCCCAGCAGGAAGCCGAGCTTTCCCGCACCCAGCGCGATCAGGACATTGTCCAGCACGCTAAGATGCTCGAAAAGTTGTGTGGTCTGATAGGTGCGCGCAATTCCGGCCCGCGCCGTGCGCCATGCGGGCATCCCCGCGATGTCACGTTTCAGCACGATACTGCCTTGATCGGGGGTGTAGAACCCGCTGATCATGTTCAGCACGGTTGTCTTGCCCGCGCCGTTGGGGCCGATGATGCTTGTGACCTCACCCGGGTTGGCCGTGAGCGACACGCCCTTTGCGGCCTGAACACCGCCAAACGCAATGCCCAGATCGGTGATCCGTACCCCGTGACGCCCCTCGTCGTTGCGCAGGAAATCGCGCGGGTCGGCACCGGTGGGGCGTGCAGGGGCGGGGTCTTCGACGGTGACAAGGCTCATCAGGCCGCCGACAATGCCCTTGGGCGCAATCAGCAAAACGCCGAGCATAATGCCGCCAAAAATCAACAACCGGTATTCGGCCATCCCGGACAGGAACTCGGGCAACATCACCACAATCAGGCAGCCGATGACCGGCCCGAACAACCGCCCCGCGCCGCCGACGATGACAGCCAGCAAAAACAGGATCGACTGGAAAAACGGAAACGTGCCCGGGCTTATGAACATCTGCAAGGGGGTGAACAATGCGCCTGCAAGACCGGTCAGCATGGCCGACAGGACAAATGCGGTTGTCTTGATGCCAAAGGGGTTCAGGCCGATGGATTGGGCCGCAACCTCGCTGTCGCTGACCGCGCGCATCGCCATGCCCCACCGCCCGCGCGACAGACGCAGGTAAAACAACAAAGCGGCCCCCGAAAGGCCCACCGCCGCCATCGCCATTTCAGTCTCGAAAAACATCCGCCCCATGAATTCGGGCGCGCGAAAGCCCATCAAGCCGTTGTGCCCGCCCGTCAGGCCGCGCAATTCGATCGCGGCATGCTCGACGATAAAGGCAAAGGCGATGGTCATCATCGCAAGGTACGGCCCCGTCACCCGCAGTGCAGGCACCGCCAGCAAGGCGCCTGCAAATGCGCTGATCACACCGGCAGCCACAAACGCCAGCCAGTAATCGACACCCGCAAGCGCAAGGATAGCCGTGGTATAGGCCCCGATCGCAAAAAACCCCACATGACCGAATGAAATCTGTCCCGACAAGCCCAAAAGGATGTTCAGCCCGACCCCGACAACCACATTGAGCGCAAAGAGTGCGAGGATGAACACAAGATAGCCATCGGCGTTCAGCGCCATCCAGATCGTACCCGCGGTCAGGGCGACAATTCCGGCCACCGACATGGCAGGCATCGCCATGAGCCGCGTTGTAGTTTGCCTTGTTTCAAGAATGCTCACGGGATCAGACCTTTTTGATTTCGGCGCGGCCAAACAATCCGTTCGGCACCGTGACCAGCACAAGGATGACCATGCTGAACGACACGATCTGGGTATAGCTAGAGCCAAAATAGGCGGTGGTGACGGCCTCGACACAGCCGTAAAGCAGCCCGGCCAGCATGACGCCCCACGCACTGCTGATGCCGCCAAGGATCGCGGCGGCAAAGGCCTTGATGCCGAAAACGACGCCCATTCCGGCGGAAACATTGAACAGCGGCGCAATCAGCAAACCCGCAACACCGGCAAACACGGCCGATATGGCAAAGGACGCAGCAATTACCGCGCGGGTGTTGATACCGGCAAGGCGCGCGGCCTCGGGGCGCTGTACGGCCGCGAGCATAGCTTTGCCGAGACGCGTTTTCGAAGTGATCAGTGCCAGCGCAAAGGCAATCCCCAAACCTACAACCGGAATGATAAGCTGAAGCGGATAAGCGCCCGTGCCGAAGACATCGACGGCGTTCTCTGCCAGCGGCGAGGGAAAACTGCGCGGCTCCTTGCCAAAGGTGAACAGGATCACGTTATCCAGAACAATACCGCCCGCAACCGTCGCCATCAGCCATGCATCTGACCCGCGCGCCACGAAAGGGCGCACCAGAAAGCGTTCAACCACCAGCCCGAGGGCCGCGCAACACAACAGCGCGGCAGGAATCGCAAGCCACACCGGCCAGCCAAGCGTCACGGTAAACGTATAGCCCATGACCGCGCCAAACATCATCGACGAGCCTTGGGAGAAGTTCACCGTTTTCGAGACCGCATAGGTGATGTGAAAACCGAGTGCCATCAGCCCGTACATGGAGCCAAGGGCAAGGCCGGATATCAATGTGGACGCAATCATGTCGTGCTCCGTTAAAAAGGGCGGGGCGCCACCGGCACCCCGCCATCCATTAGAAAAAGCCTCGGGGCTTATTTGATCGGAATGATTTCGCCGTCGATAAAGCGGGTAAAGACATAATCCTCTGCTCCCAGCGCATCCTGATCGGTGGGCGTGAACGGGGTTGCATAGTTTTTGATCAGCCCGTCATAGCTTGTGATCGCGTGATAGCCGTCGCGTATCGCGGGGCCTTCCAGAGAGCCGGCATTTGCAATCGCAAGTGCGGTCAGGTGCATCGCGTCATAGGCATTCGCGATCCCCACGGCCGGGGTCACGTCGGCTGCACTTTTGATCTCGGGAAACAGCTTTTGGAGTGCCACAAACGTATCCGCAGCCTTTTTGCTGTCGTTGCCCGAGAAGGTGAACGTCTGGATCATCTCGACCGAGGACGCACGCGGACCGGCCAGCTCGGAAAAGCGGCCTCCTGCAGGGCCCCAGTGCGAGACAACAGGCACATCCCAGCCCATCCGCTCGAGCGATTTCATCACCTGCGCGGACGGACCGACGTTGGCCACCATAAAGATCGTGTCGGCACCGGCATCCTTAAGGCGGGTCAACTGTGGAACTACGTCAATGTCATTTGCCTCGACCCGCTCGATCCCTGCCGTGGGCAGGCCTTTGTCGGCAAGAGCAGCTGTCAGACCCTTTTCGTTGGACTCGCCCCACGGGTTGTTGATCAGTATCATGCCGGGGTTCTTTGCGCCGTGCACCGAAATGGCCCGCTCGACCAGTGCGATGTCGACCATCTCGTCAACTGCGGACACGCGGAAGACATAGTTTTCCGTAGCACCGTTTTTGGTGATCGGCGTGCCCGCGGCCCAAGGGCCCATGAAAGGCACTTTGATCTGGTTCACATAAGGCACGATCGCCAGCGAAACCGGCGTTTGAAGTCCGCCGAACAGAACCGCCACGCCTTCGCGCTGGATCAGTTCGCGTGCCGCCGTCAGGCCCTTGCCGGGGTTGGCTTCGTCGTCGCGTCGCACCAGCTCCAGCGGCTTGCCCAGAACACCGCCCGCGGCGTTGATTTCCTCGATGGCCAGCAGCATGCCGCGGGTAATCGCCTCGCCTGATTTGGAGGACGGACCCGACAGCGATGCAATCAGGCCGATCTTGATGGTTTCCTGAGCGTGCGCCGGGGCACCGAAAGCTGCAAGGGCTGCAAAAGCCATGCCGGTGAAGCTGCGCCGCGACAGGCGAAGGGGGTTTATCATTGGTTTCATTGCATTTTCCTTTGATTCTGGGAGGAGGGGAAAGATGTTGCAGCTTGGCCGTTTTGCAATTGCGATCGAGCCACGAGCAAGGTTAGGCTCTGCTGACAGGCCGCATTGGCCTTTATGAAATGGACAAAAAGAGGCTTGCGATGGACGCGGATACGATCAAGGCACAGATCCTGCATTTTCTGGACCGGCAAATGGCAGGAGAGGTCCACAAGGTTGCGGACATGATCGCGCCGGGCTGCAAGATTATTTTTTCTGGGGGACGTGAATTTTCCGGCCCCGCCGAAATTTCCGCTTTTAATGCGGGGCGTTATGCGTGGGTGCGCAAAAAGATGGAGCGTACGGACGTGGCCCCGTGCGGCGACAACTGGGCGGTGTTCAGCATTGGCACTCTGTACGGCGCGTGGCCGGATGGCACCGAATTTGAGGGCAACCGGTACATCGACCGTTTCGAACTGGAGGACGGCAAAATCGTTCTTTGGGAGGTCTGGAATGACAGTGGCGAGCGGTTGTTGGCGCGCCACGGCATCACGGCCTGATTTATGAAAGGGCATGCGGGGCATCGGTTTAGCTGTCCATCCACGACACATGCGCTGCGACGATCCGCCAGCCTTCGGGCAGGCGGGTCCAGCTGTGGGTCTGGCGTCCGACGCGGTCCACGCCGTTGCGGATAAATTCGGTACACGCCGTGGCATAGTCGGTGCCAAAGGTTGTGATGACGGTGTTGCGCAGCACACGCTCCAGCCCCGCCGAGGGGCGGGATTTGCGAAACGCAAGGATCTCGTCGTGGCCATAGAGGTTCTCTGTCGCCCCGTAGCGCACAACGTGTGGCCCTTGCCAGAACAGCGCATCAAGCGTGGCGACATCGTTGGTCACCAATGCGGCCTCATAGCGGTTGAAGGCTTCTGTCACCTCCTGCAAAACCTGCGGATCATTTACAGTCATCGTGGTACCGCCATGGCTGGTTTTGTTCAAATGCCTGCTGGATTGGCACTTATTTGGTGTACAAAACCATTGTCAGCCCAAGACGACAGGTGTTTTGGGCTGAATGACGGATCGAGCGGCGTGTTTCCTGCGGCTTGATTAAAAAGTGAGCATTTGCGTGCGCTAACGGTGAATAAATGGATATTCGGCAAGATTTTTGGATGTGGTCACGCGGTTTTGCGCCTGCGGACCTGTGTGCACGGCCTGTTGCGAAACGTGCGATGCCGTCTGGGCGGTGGTGTAGTGGTGTCCGTAGGTCCCTGAACTAACAGTACTTTGTGCACAAAGCGGTTTTGGGCTGGCACCTTGCGACGGGGCGGCTGTTGCGCGCTGCGACAGGCCGCTATGACAGGCTTGGTGGTGCGTATTTTAGCAAAACCGGCACGATAAGGTCTTCTTCGTCGGTCAGATGCCGGTTCAAAAGTGTCTCGAATCCGTCGATTTCAGATTTCATGGCAGCGGAAAGGTCAATGAACCTTTTGCCGCCGACCCCCTGAAGGACGTCATTCGCGCGTCCGGTAAAACGGGCAAGAACGGCATCAAGGGCATGATGGTCCTTGTCCAGTATTACAAAGCCACGGCTGACGCGGGTGTCGAGCTTTTCGAGGACGGGAAAGTAATGGGCATCCTCGATCTGGTGGTGGCCGTGCAATTCGTTGATGAAGGTCCCCCCGAGCCGTGACAGGCGGCGGGCATATTCCGCCGGTGCGATGGATTTGTCGAGGACATGCTCGACA
>JBLIFE010000098.1:0-7648 GCA_047633515.1 Paracoccaceae bacterium
TTTCATGCAATCGTCGCGCATGTAGACACCGATCACCTCTCCAAGCACCAGAAAATTCGCTTCCCCGAGGGTTGGCAGAATCTGTGTCATCCGGCATTCAAGGGCGGCGGGTGCACCTGTGACCCGCACACAATCAATCGTCTGGCAGGGGGTTTTTTCCAGACCTGCAGCCTCGAACTCGTCAATCTCGCGCCCGAAGCCACTCGATGTGATATTCATGGCGTCGCGGGCGGTATATTCAACGATATTGACGCAGAAAACGCCTGTTTCGCGAATATTGCTGACGCTGTCTTTTGTGTCTCCGCGGTCCGGTTTGGCGGATGTCGAGGCGAACATCACTTGTGGCGGAACATAGGCAATGGCGTTGAAAAACGAATACGGCGCAAGGTTGTCCCGCCCGTCGGCTCCCCTGCTCGAGATCCAGCCGATCGGTCGCGGTGTCACGATTGCATTGAACGGATTGTGCGGCAGCCCATGGCCGTCTTTTGGTTCGTAAAACATCAATGTCCCCATTTACTCTTTTGCCCGTGGCTAGCCTTATGTTAGCACGGACGCCAGCATTAATGGCCAGCGGAGCCTGTGAGACCGGATGTACGATATTGCCACCGAGACGGACGGCGATCTGTGGGAGGTTGAGGCGCTTTATGACCTTTGCTTTGCGCCGGGACGAGAGGCGCTTTCGTCCTACCGCCTGCGCGATGGTGTCGACAAAGTGGGTCGGCTGAGCCTGACCGCGCGTGACCCGGAGGGCACACTGGCGGGGGCGATCCGGTTCTGGCCTGTGCTTGTACGTGGCCGCATCCGCAGCCGCCACGAGGCGCTGCTTCTGGGGCCTGTTGCGGTGCATCCCACCCGACAAGGTGAGGGGCTTGGTGCGTTGTTGATCATCGAAAGCATTGCGCGGGCGGCGGCGGCGGGTCAGTCAAGGATCCTGTTGGTGGGCGACGCGCCGTATTACGAGCGTTTTGGTTTTACCCGCGCCACAGGCGTTGAAATGCCGCCTCCCACCAACCCTGACCGTGTTTTGGGCTATGGCGACTGGCGCGGTGTAACGGGGCGCGTTGTGTCGATCCTTGAAACCGTTTGAGCCCGATTATTGCGTGCGCAGCCATTCCATAACGGGCTCACGCACCGACTGATGCCCTTCGGCGCGGGCCTGTTCGATCACCGACCGCAATCCGTCAAGACGCGTGCGCCGTAGCAGATGCTTGACCGGCCCGATAGACGCAGGCCGCATGGACAGGCTGCGCAATCCCATCGCGGCAAAACATGCAGCTTCCACAGGGCGTCCGGCATCCTCGCCACAAAAGGACAAAGGCGTGTTGGTTTCCGCACAGCGGTTTACGATTTGCTCGATCAGCGACAGAAACGACACGTTCAGCGTATCGTATCTTTTTCGTACGCGCTCGTTCTCGCGGTCGGCGGCAAAAAAGAATTGCTTTAGGTCATTGCCGCCGATTGAAATAAAATCAGCCATTTCAAAAAACTGGCGCGGGGCAAAGGCAAGGCTCGGGGTTTCCAGCATGGCGCCGATTTCGACCTTGCGGGGCAATCTGTGGCCAAGTTTCTCTTCGCGGACCAATTCGTTAAGCAGATGCTGGCGCGCCTCTTTGAACTCTTCGAATTGTGCGACAAACGGGAACATCACGGTCAGAGGCCGACCGTTGGCTGCACGGATAAGCGCCTGCAACTGCATCCGCATGACCCCGACTTTGTCCAGCCCGACCCGGATCGCGCGCCAACCAAGCGCTGGGTTCGGCTCGTCCTGTGGCTTCATGAAGGGCAGGACCTTGTCGGAGCCGATATCAAGTGTGCGAAAGGCAACCGGCTTGCCCTGTGCTGCATCAAGCACCCGCGTGTACAAGGCCGCTAATTCGCCGCGCTTTGGCATCTTGTTGCGCACAAGAAACTGCAATTCGGTGCGAAACAGTCCAACGCCCTCGGCGCCCGAACTTGACAGTGACGGCAGGTCGGCCATCAGGCCGGCGTTCATCATAAGGGCAATAGTGGGCCCTTCGACCGTTGCGGCGGGCACGCGCCGGATCGAGGAATACCGCTGTTGGGCCTTTGCCTCCATCGCGATCTTGTCGCTGAAGGCCTGAATGATCGACTCTTCGGGGCGCAAATGCACAAGGCCCTGTTCGCCGTCCACCACGATAAAGTCGCCGTTCAGCGCCTCGGTGGTAATCCGTTTGGCATTGATGACCAGCGGAATCGCCAAAGCACGCGCCACAATCGTTGCATGGCTGCCAACAGCCCCTTCCTCCAGCACGATCCCGCGCAGCGCCCGGCCATAGCTGAGCAACTCTCCGGGGCCGATGTTGCGGGCAATCAGGATCGGGTTCTCGGGCATCTCGGCACCGGTATGGCTGCCTTGTCCGGTCAGAATGCGCAGCAGGCGGTTCGACAGATCATCCAGATCCGCGAGCCGTTCACGCAGGTAGCTATCGGTGACTTGCTCCATGCGGGCGCGGGCCGAAGACTGCTCCTTCTCAACGGCGGCTTCGGCGGAAAGACCACGTGCGATGTCCTCTTCCATCCGCCGCAACCAGCCTTTGGAGTTTGCAAACATCCTGTAGGTTTCAAGAACTTCTGTCGGTTCTTTGTCATTGAGTTCTGTTGTGGACAGCAATTCGTCAACTGACACTCGCAAGGTTTCAACGGCCGTGCGCAGACGTATCGTTTCGGCCTCGGCATCATCCGAAAAGGGGTTCGTGATCACCACACGCGGTTCATGCAGATAGGCACGGCCCTGTGCCGTGCCCTCCTGCCCTACATTTCCGCGTAACATAACAGCGCGCTGGTGCGGTGCCGACAAGGCAGCCCCTTCGCCCACAAACGCCCCCAGTTCCGTCATCTCGGCCAGCACCATCGCCACAACTTCAAGCGCATAAAGATCATCTTCGGAATAGGCGCGTGCTTCTTTTGACTGCACGACCAGAACGCCCATGCGCTCGCCCAGCCGTTGGACCGGCACCCCCAGAAACGCTGAATAGATTTCCTCGCCGGTTTCGGGCATGAACCGAAAACCGCGCTCGGCAGGAGCATTGGCAGTGTTCACAGCCCGCGACCGCAGTGCGACCCTTCCCACAAGCCCTTCGCCCAGCCGCATGCGGGTCTGGTGAACGGCCTCGGGATTAAGGCCCTGAGTGGCGCAAAGTTCAAGGGTATCGGCATCCCTGAACAGATAGACAGAGCACACATCGGTGCCCATCTCGCTGGCAATCAGTTGGACGATACGGTCAAGGCGTTCCTGACCCTGCGCGGCTTGCGACAGGGTTTCACGCAGTTTCTGAAGAAGCTTTCGGCTTCCGCTCTCGCTTTTCGTGTTGCCCATTGGCTCCCGTCAGGCGGCTTTGTCCAACCCAAATGCATCATGCAGGGCTTGGACCGCTAATTCCAGATACTTCCTGTCAATCAGCACGGAAATCTTTATCTCAGAGGTTGTGATGACCTTTATGTTGATCCCCTCATTCTTCAGGGCGGCGAACATCTGGGCGGCGACACCGGCATGGCTGCGCATGCCGATGCCGACAACCGACACCTTGCAGACATCGGTATCAGCGATCAGATCGTGATAGTTGATGTCACCTTTATCCTTGGCCTCGGACATGGCCCGTTCGGCGCGCGCGACATGATCTGTCGGGCACGAAAAGGTCATGTCGGTGCGTCCCTCCTCAGAGATGTTCTGCACGATCATGTCCACATTCACTCCGGCCTCGGCAAGTGGGCCAAAGATGGCCGCGGCGATGCCCGGACGGTCGGCCACTGAAATAAGGGTCATTTTGGCTTCATCGCGGCTGTACGCGACCCCTGCGACGACGTTGCTTTCCATGATTTCCTCCTCGGAGCAGACAAGCGTGCCTGCGTGTTCGTTGTTGTCTTCGAAACTTGAGAGCACCCTCAGGCGTACTTTGTACCGCATCGCCAGCTCGACCGAGCGGGTTTGCAGCACCTTGGCCCCCAAAGACGCCAGCTCAAGCATTTCTTCATACGCGATGCGATCAAGCTTGCGCGCCTTGCTCGTGATCCGCGGGTCGGTTGTGTAAACGCCGTCCACGTCGGTGTAGATATCGCATCGTTCGGCTCCGAAAGCGGCGGCAAAGGCCACGGCAGTTGTGTCAGATCCGCCACGACCCAGCGTGGTAATGCGGCCCTCCGCGCTTACGCCTTGAAACCCTGCCACGACGCCGACTTTCATACCTTCGGCGAACTTGGCATTCATGTTTTCTGTCGGGATTTCAACGATCCGTGCCGAGGCATGCACCGAGGTTGTCTTGAGCGGGACCTGCCAGCCTTGCCAGCTTCGCGCGGGTACATCCATTTCCTGGAGCGTCAGCGCCATAAGTCCGGCTGTGACGTTTTCGCCACTGCTGACTACAGCATCAAATTCGCGCGCGTCATAGAACGGCGATGTTTCATCGACCCAGCCAACAAGCTCGTTGGTCTTGCCCGACATTGCAGACACAATGACGATCACGTCATAGCCGTTCGCAACCTCGCGGCCGACGCGTTTGGCTGCCCGCCGGATACGGTCAAGCGTTGCGACAGATGTGCCGCCGAATTTCATCACCAGAAGCGGCATGGCGTGCGTTCCTTTTGCCGTCGAGAGAGCTGGCCGGACGGGACGCTGTGCGCATCTTCCGGCATCGCTGCGGAATAAAAGAAGGCGTTCGCAGGTGCAAGTGCTGCGAGTGCGGCAAAGGCCCCTGTGCGGCGCGATTGCACCGGTTGCTGCTGCGTGTTGGGGCTGGACCGGGGCGTCAATGGGATTTAGGGCTGTTGTGAAGCTTTCGGAGAACGCCATGACCCAATTGATCGCCCAACCCGCCGCCAGCCATTTCATCAACGGACAGCCTGTCGATGATCCGGCTGGAGAGATGTGGCCGGTAATTTATCCCGCCACGGGTGAGATCATTGCGACAATCCACGCCGCGACCCCTATGTTGGTCGATGCGGCACTTGAGGCTGCCGTGGTGGCACAGAAGGCATGGGGCGCGTTGCCGGGTGTCGAACGGGGCAGGGTGCTGCGGCGTGCCGCCGATATCATCCGTGAGCGTAACGCCGAGCTGTCGCGGCTTGAAACGCTCGACACCGGAAAGCCGATTCAGGAAACACTGGTGGCGGATGCGACGTCGGCTGCGGATGCACTTGAGTATTTTGGCGGTCTGGCGGCGAGTATTGCTGGCGAGCATATCTCGCTGGGAGGTGATTTTGCCTATACGATTCGCGAACCTTTGGGGGTTTGTGTTGGAATCGGTGCGTGGAACTATCCAATGCAGATTGCCGCGTGGAAATCGGCACCGGCACTGGCGTGTGGCAATTCGATGGTGTTCAAGCCGTCGGATCTGACCCCGCTAAGCGCGCTTGCGCTGGCTGAAATCTACCGCGAGGCGGGGCTGCCGGACGGGGTGTTCAATGTGGTGCAGGGGGCGGGGGCGGTTGGTGCCGCATTGGTAAGTGATCCGCGTGTGGCGAAGGTCTCGCTGACAGGATCTGTGCCAACGGGGCAAAAGGTCTATGCCGCGGCCGCGGCCGGAATGCGCCACGTCACAATGGAACTGGGCGGCAAAAGCCCGATCCTGATCTTTGACGATGCCAACCTGGACGATGCGGTGTCGGGGGCGATCAACGGTAATTTCTACTCTTCGGGCCAGATTTGTTCGAACGGCACGCGGGTGTTCGTGCAAGAGCCCATGATGGAGCGGTTTCTGATCCGTCTGGCAGAACGGGTTGCCAATGCGCGCGCGGGTGATCCACTTGATCCCGAAACAAATTTTGGCCCCATGGTTTCAGAGGCGCAGATGAATATCGTACTGGGCCATATCGAGGCAGGCAAGGCCGAGGGGGCGCGGCTTGTGTGCGGGGGCGCGCGCATGGACCGCGAGGGCTACTTTGTGGCGCCCACGGTGTTTGCCGGTGTTACCGATGACATGTCGCTTGCCCGTAACGAGATTTTCGGCCCCGTCATGAGCGTGCTGTCTTTCGAAACCGAAGAAGAAGCCGTCAGGCGGGCGAATGACACAGAGTTCGGCTTGTCGGGGGCGGTGTTCACGCGTGATTTGACGCGCGCCCACCGGGTTGTCGGCGCATTGCAGGCCGGGTCGTGCTGGATCAACCAGTACAATCTGACACCTGTCGAGCTTCCGTTCGGGGGGTCGAAAATGTCAGGGGTCGGGCGTGAAAACGGCCGCGGTGCCATCGATTTCTTCACGCAAGCCAAAACAGTCTATGTGGGTATGGGGCCTGTGGAGGCCGCCTACTGAAGGCGTGCAGTTTCGGTTAATTCGACAATTTGATCTGGATCAAAGCTCAAAATCTTGGTGACGCTAGCCTAAGAGCATCTTTTTGTGTGAGGTGCTGTGATGGGCTCTATGAAAGCAAACGTATCCAATGGGCGGGGGCGGCATCCGACGGTTGTTGATTTGCTCAATTGTCGGGATGCTGAATTTGCAAAACTGTTGGATGATTACATCGAAGTGTCGCTGGCGTTGCAGTTCTCCGAGACGCGTATTGTTCCGCTTGGGGCTGCGCGTGAGTTGGAACTCAAGTGTAAGCGATCGGTATTGAGAAGCGATTTGTCGTATTTCCTGACAGGGATGAGCAAAGCCTGTGTGTAGCGCTATTTGACGCCTTGAATTGTGCGCCACGCTGTATCATCGCCTTGGCGTGGTGCGATTTTTTCTGATACTGAGTCTGCTTTTTGCCGGTGCGGCATGGGGCCGGACTGTGACTGGCCCTGTGTCTGTCACAGACGGCGACACGCTGCGTGTGGCGGGTGTTCGTGTGCGATTGTACGGGGTCGATGCGCCCGAGGCGGATCAGACCTGTTGGCGGGACGGCGTCAGCTGGGCATGCGGACTGTGGTCCACCCTGCAGGTGCGTAAACAAATAACAGGGCGCATCGTCACTTGTGATGTGATCGGAACCGATCGCTATGACAGGCTTGTGGCTAAATGCTTTGTTGATGGCCATGATATTGCCGTTGATCTGGTCCGGCGCGGTGTTGTCACAGCCTACGCCCGCTATTCTCAAGACTACATCGACCTCGAAACACAGGCGGTGCACGAGGGCGTTGGGCTTTGGGCCTCTGAATTCGTGCGTCCTGCGGCGTGGCGTCGTTCGGCGTCGCAGGGCGCGGCAAGCGTCCCTGAGAGCACCTGCATGATCAAGGGGAACATTTCCAGCGGTGGCCGCATTTTTCACATGCCCGGCCAGAGAGATTATCGCCGGACGCGCATTTCGAAAAGCAAGGGCGAACGCTGGTTCTGCTCCGAAAGTGATGCCGTGGCGGCAGGCTGGCGCAAGGCGCGTCGTTAAAAGTGCTCCGAAACGCCATAGGGCAGCACGCTGCGCTGGTCTGATGCGGGGTCCAACTTGCGCTCCAGCGGAGGCACAGAGCGTTGATGGCACGCCACCCGCTCACAGATACGACAGGAAATCCCGATAGGTTCAAAGGCTTTGGGTGCGTCGACGTCCATCCCGTCGGCATAAACAAGTGCGCCTGCGTGCCCGACCTCACAGCCAAGGGCAATGGCATAGCGGCGCATCGGTGCGCCCCACGTGCCGCCTGGTTTGGAAACATCGCGGGCCAACGAGACATAGCGCACCCCGTCGGGGGTTTCTGCCAGTTGCCTCAGGAAGTTGC
>JBLIFE010000099.1:0-7576 GCA_047633515.1 Paracoccaceae bacterium
CGTGAGAAGGTGGTTGACTGGCTGAAACTTCTCGAGAACCGCAGTGACAAGCAGCAAAACGCTGTACTAGCGGAATACGATTTTGGTTGGATGTGGGCAGAGCTTGGCCTGCAAGAATATCGGAAATGAGGTGATGCCGTCTATTGCATGATCAGCTCTGGCCCGTCCGTGCCGTCTTGAAAGCCTCACGACCCGACGATGAACTTCCCAAATTACTGCACGAAACACGAATGGCCGTTCTGGTATGCCGCATCGCAACATCTGGTCGGCAAGTGAATGGCAGATCAGGGCCGAAATTGACGATAGCACTGCTCGGCTATCACCTTTTGAAAGTGTCTATTAATACCAGCGGCCTAATTAAGTGACCCTTGCCCATTCTCGATCAGTGATTGAGGTTATCCGCCGAGTGTCGTTTGCAAAGAAGTTCCAAGCCTGGGTGCATTTTTCGAGGATTTCATCGTAGGTGTCGAAGACGGAGATGGCGAGTTTATTCGCTCGTAAATAGGCCCAAACATTTTCCATGGAGTTCAATTCTGGTGAGTATGGCGGCAATTTCATGAGCGTAATATTATCAGGTACTTGTAAACACCTTAAAGGCGCCGGATTGTTTGGCTTTTGTCATATGGTTTCGTACGATTGAGAAAGCCCCCCGTCAACTTGACGATACCCTAATTTGAAACTTTATGCTGACGAACCCATCTATGCAACACGGCTGTTGTTTGAACTACCCCCCCCACAATAATGCATGCTTCCCAGACACACCAGTGTGTCAGTCCACGATAAACACCTGACAGCCCTGTGTCGTGCGCACGCGGTGCGCGGAATCACCATTATTAGACACGCAAAAGCTGTTGCCGGATTTCATCGGCACTTCGCGGCCGTCAGCCAGTTCAACCACCAGTTCCCCCGAGATCACATGCAGGACATGGCCACGGTCACACCAGTGATCCGCCAGGAAATCAGGCCCATAATCAACAACGCGGACCCGCAAATCGCCCGAGTCAAAGCAGCGCCAGTATGATGTTCCGGTGGTGCCGGGATATTCCTGCGGTTTTACGGCATCCCAGTCAAGGCAGGTGAACGGCGTGGCAGGCAATTGCATCTCAGCTCTCCTGAGTAACATGTGTAGCGGGCTTCATAGTAGTGGTGTGTAGCAGGCCGGAGCCGGAGCCGGTGGCGATCTTGCGGGCAAGGTCAAAGAACGTCTCGCGCTCCTGCTTTGAAAGAGGAGCGAACAGTTCTTCCTGCCGCAACACCGACGTGGCTCGAATCTTGGCCAACACATCCTCGCCCTCCGGCGTTGCAAACATCTTTTTCTCACGCCCGTCTGTGGCCGAGGTGCGCTGCTCGATCAGCCCGCGTGCCTCCAGAAGCGATGCTGCGCGGCTGATCGTGTTTTGGGGGCGCGGGAACAGCGCTTTGATCTCCTTGGCGCGAATGCCTGGGAACATCACGACAGAAAACAGCGTGGACCACGCATGAACAGGCATTTGATAGGTTCGCTCAATATACCGGTTGGTCACCGCGTTGTTGCCCAGCACGATGTAACTTACCAGCATCAGGTACCGCAGGTCGGACTGAAATATGGCGTCCAGTTTTTCTTGTTTACTCATAGGGTCATTTCTTATGCGATTACGATCCTGTTGACCATTGGTACAGGATTTTTCTTGCAAGATACATCCATTTGGATCAATCTCATCGTAACGTGAAGAGGGAGAGACAGAATGATCGTGCTGGGCGTGGACGTTGGCGGGACTTTTACGGACTTTGTTCTGGCCGATCTGGAAAAGCAGGAACTGACAATTCACAAGACGTCCTCCACCCCTGCAAACCCAGCGATTGGTGTGGTGAACGGACTCAAGGCAATCTGCGAGAAGGCCGGGATCAGAATGGCTGATATTGATTCGTTATTTCATGGCACAACCGTCGGAACCAACGCGATGCTGGAACATGACGGCGCCGTCACAGGCATGATCACCAATGCAGGCTTTCGCGATGTGCTGCACATCGGTCGCCACCAGCGACCGCAGCACTACTCGATCATGCAGGATCTGCCTTGGCAGAACCGTCCGCTGATCCGGCGCCGCCACAGGCAGACTGTTGCAGGCAGACTGGACGCGGCAGGTCAGGAACTGATCCCGCTGGATGAAGCAGCTCTGCGCAGCGCGGCGCGAACGCTGTTGGAACAAGGCGTCGAGGCGGTGCTGGTGGGTTTCCTATTCTCTTACGTCAATCCGGCTCATGAACAGCGCGCTGCCCAGATCCTGCGCGAGGAAATGCCGGACGTCTTCGTAACCACATCGTCCGATGTCGCCCCGCAGTTTCGCGAATTCGAGCGCTTCACCACCGGTGCGATGTCGGCCTTTATCGGACCCAAAGTGCGTCGCTATATCACGCAGCTACAAGAAGAGCTGACCGCGCAGGGCCTCAAGGGTGAACTCCGTGTGATGACGTCGTCGGGAGGTGTGGCTACACCGGAGATGATTGCGCAAAAACCCGCCTCCACCCTATTGTCGGGGTTGGTTGCAGGGGTGCGTGGCGGGGCATGGGTTGGCAGTCATATCGGCGCGAACAGGCTGATTACTCTCGATATCGGCGGGACCAGTGCGGATATCGGTATCGTTATGGACGGACGGTTGACCGAAGCGGATGCGCGAAGTGCATCGATTGCCGGTTTTCCGGTGATGTTGCCGATGATTGACATTCACACTATCGGCGCCGGGGGCGGATCCATTGCCCATGTGGATCGCGGGGGTGCGTTCCGGGTCGGTCCGGAAAGTGCGGGCGCTGATCCGGGACCTGCCGCCTATGGAAAAGGTGGTGAAAGGCCTACCGTGACGGATGCCAACCTCTTGCTGGGGCGCCTGGCGGCCGAGAATTTTCTTGGTGGCGATATGAAGCTGGATGTGGAAGCCGCGCGTCGGGTGATCACGACGCTTGCCGATCAACTGGGTCGCACACCGGAAGAAACGGCCGAAGGCGCGCTGACGGTGCTGAATTCCAATATGGCCAACGCCATCAGGTCGCGCACGGTGCAAAAGGGTATCGATCCGCGCGATTTCACGCTCAGCGGGTTTGGCGGGGCAGGTCCGCTGCATGCCGCCGAAGTGGCAGGCATGCTGGGCGTGCGCCGTGTGTTGATCCCGCCGCATCCCGGCATCACTTCGGCAATGGGGTTGTTGACAGCGGACCTTGAATATCACGCGCTGCGCACTGCGTTTGCCGTCAAGGGCGCGGTTGATCATGCGCGCCTGACCGGGCTTTTTGACAACATGGAGGCCGAGTTGAACGGCATCTTTGACCGTGACGGCGTGCCGGATACCAAAAGACGGATGTTGCGCGAAGGTGATTTGCGATATGTTGGGCAGGGCTACGAGCTTAAGATCGACATGCCCGACGGGGTATTGGACGACGCCGCGCTGGAACAGGTCTGGCAGGATTTTCATGACCGCCACCGCGCCGAATATGGTCATGCTTTTGAAGCAAGTCCGATCGAGATTGTGACCATCAAAGTGCGCGGTCTGGGTGAAGTGGACAAGCTGGGCACTCCGCCCGAAATCTCGGTAACGGGTGACGCCACACCGGTGGGTCAGAGGCGCTGTGTCTTCCGTATTGCAGAAGAATTGCAGACATTTGACACCCCCTATTATGACCGGGCGTCATTCCCGGTGGGGCACTGTATGGACGGCCCCGCGATCCTGCTTCAGACCGACAGCACCACAGTTGTGCCCCCCGGCTGGCGGTTTCATGTCGATAAGTTTGCCAATGTTCTAATGACCCGCGAGGAGGCATAAGATGCAGACTAGAATTGATCCTTTCCTTGCCGCTGTAATCCACGGCGCACTCGAAAACATCGCTATCGAGATGGGTCACAAGCTGATGCGGATGAGCTATTCCAGCATCATCCGCGAGTCCGAAGATTTTGGCACGGCGCTGACCGACGCCACGGGGCGGCAGTTGTGTGAATGTACCATGTCAACGCCGCTACAATCGGGGCCGATACCGGGCTATATCGAGGGTGTTTTACGCGAACTGGCCGGTCGCGGTGATACGATCAGGCCGGGTGATGTGTTTATGCACAATGATGCCTACGGCGGCGCGTCCCACGGACCGGATGTTGGGTTCATCGTGCCAATATTCTACCGCGATGTCCTCGCGGGATTTTCCGTCACCACGGCACACCATCTAGACATCGGCGCGCTGACGCCGGGCAGTTGCGGGATCGTGGATGCGGTGGATTGCTATGCCGAGGGGCTGCAATTCAAAGCCGTGCGGGTCTATGATGCAGGCAGGAAGGTGGAGCCGGTCTGGCAAATCCTGCGCAGTAATATCCGCATTGCCGATCTGGTTGTTGGTGACATGGAAGCGCAGGTCGCCGCCGCGCGGATTGGTGCGGACCGCTACAGCGCTCTGTTGGACCAATACGGTCTGGAAACGGTCACAGGTGCCTATGAGGACCTGCTGGATTATTCCGAAAAGATGATGCGCAGCGCGATTGCCGCGATCCCTGACGGCAAATACAACGCCCGCACGTATATCGACGGTTATCTTGATAGCGATGATCCGGCCCTCAAGGAGCTTCCGATAGAAGTGACATTGACTGTCAAGGGGTCCGATATGCATGTCGATCTGACGGGTACAGCCCCGCAGACGCCCAACAAGCCCATCAACATGCCACTAGTCGGGACTGTGGATTGCGCTGTCTGGCTGACGTTGCGCTCGATTCTGCTGGACAGTGACAGTTTCGGGACGATCCCACAGAATTCAGGTTTGACCCGCCCGATCACGATTTTCGCCCCCAAGGGATGTCTGGCTAATCCGGTTTTTCCGGCACCTGTCATTGCACGGTTCTGTCCCGGTAATGCCTTGGCCGACACGGTGATGAAGGCTATAGCACCTGCCGTGCCGCAACAGGTTAGTGCGGGCATCGGCAACCTGCGAGTCATGGCGTTTTCTGGAACCACAAATGCCGGTCCCTGGGTTCATATGGAAATCATGGAAGGTGCCTATGGCGGTCGCTACGGCAAGGACGGGATGGACGCAGTCGATACGCTTTATGCCAACACCCGCAACAATCCAGTCGAGGATATCGAAAGCCATCTGCCACTTCGGGTCCTAAATTACGAACTGCGCGAGAAAGTTGCCGGACCGGGCCAATGGCGCGGCGGCATCGGATCAATCCGTTCGTTTGAACTGCTTGAGGACGGTGCCGTGTCTGTCGAAGGGGATGGCCAGCGGTTCAACCCCTGGGGCTTTGCTGGGGGGTCGGACGGATCACCCGCCAATGTCGATCTGATCCGAGCCAACGGCAAGGTCGAGGCGCTGCCCTCCAAAATTCCCTATCGCCAGTTGAAGAAGGGTGACCGCATCACCGCCTATGGCCCATGTGGCGGCGGGTATGGCAACCCAATGCTGCGCTCACCGCTGGCCGTTCTGGACGATGTTCTGGACGGATTGATAGACGATCAGGCCGCAAAGAGCAAATACGGCGTGGTGATCCGCGACGGAACCACGGTGGATAATGAAGCCACAGAAAAATTGCGCGCCGCCAGATAGAAGCGGGCGCGTTGGGCAGGACCAAACCATAACCAACAATTTCGGAGAAACGAACATGAGACGGACCCTAAAAACTACCGCGATGATGTCGGCAGTGTTGCTTGCGACAGCGATGCCCGCACTGGCGCAAGACGGCGTGGCAAACGCACAGGCCAATATCGACACCTATTCCGGCATCCCTGATTTCGTGGCACCCGGAGAGCCCTTTGATGCAAAGACCTGCATGGCGGGCCAGTCGATCCTGACGATCCCCGCTTCCAGTGCCATTCCATTCATCAAGACCATTGCCGATCTAAAGAGCAAGCTAGCTGAAACGCTTGGGTTCAAGCATGAGCAATGGGAGAATCAAGGCAATCCAACCCAGTGGATTCAAGGCATGGAATATGCCGGGAACAATGGGTTTGGTTTAATTTCCCTACTGGCTGGAGCAGATCCGCGGTTCTTTGAACCACAGGTCAAAGCGGCGCAGGGCAAGGGGTTGAAGGTTGTCAGCTCTCACCTGACCGGACTTGAACTGGCGGCACCCGCGGGCGTGGACGGCAATACCGCCATCGACTACAAGCAAGCGGGTAAGCTAATGGCAGACTGGACCATTGCGCAGACCGGTGGGAAGGTGAACGCCCTCATCTTGGTCTCAAACGAGGCGCTTTCGACTGACAGCCTGACCGACGGTTTGACAGAAGCCTTCGCGGAAAATTGCCCGGACTGTAAATTTGATATCGTCAATGTGCCGATTGTGGATTGGGCAACCAAAATACAGCCGACGGTACAGGGCAGACTGCAAGCAGATGCGGGGATCAACTATGTCATCCCGATCTACGATAGCATGTCGACCTTTGTAACACCTGCCATCGCAATTGCAGGCAAACGCGACAGCGTCAAGGTGGTCACTTTCAACGGTACGCCCTTTGTGCTCGACCTGATCCGCGAAGGTACGGTGGAAATGGACATTGGTGAGAACCTTGATTGGATTGCGCATGCAATGCTGGACGCCGAAATGCGTCTATTGTGCGGTTTCGCGCCGATTACCGACAGCAAGGTGCCCTTGCGGGTATTTACGTCAGAAAACATTGCCGAAGTCGGCGAACCTGCAGATCCGGCGATGGGATACGGCGATGCTTATGTGCAGGGTTACCGCACGCTTTGGATGTTGGACGAGTGAGGACGAATGACGCCCCGCGCCTACAGGTGCGGGGCGTAACCAAAACCTTTGGTGGGGTCTGCGCGCTTGATGCAGCCGACCTTTGCATCATGCCGGGCGAAGTGCATGGGCTGTTGGGCACCAACGGGTCGGGCAAATCGACCATGATCAAGGTGCTTTCAGGCTTTCATGCACCCAATGGTGGCGCGTTGGTGATTGATGGCCGCGCTGTTGCGCTGCCGATGCCGTTAGGGCGCAGCGAGGCGCATGGGCTGGCGTTTGTGCATCAGAACCTTGGCCTGCTGACAGAGGCGAGCGTGCTGGAAAATCTTATTGCGGGGGATCACGAGCGGCTGAACCCGTGGCGGATCAACTGGCGGGCCGAGGCGGATCGCGCGCGCGATCTGTTCGCTGAATACAAGCTGAACCTGTCGCCCGATCAGACCGTTGCCGACCTGTCGCCGGTAGAGCGCGCGCAGCTTGCCATTGTGCGGGCCGCCGATCGGGTGCGCGAACACCGCGACCATGGCGCTGGGGGGGTACTGGTGCTGGATGAACCGACGCCGTTTCTGCCACAAAAAGATGTAGCCGCGTTGTTTACGATTATTCGACAGCTCAAGCAAAGCGGCGTTGCGATCATCTTTGTCAGCCATGATATCGACGAAGTGCTGGAAATAACGGACCGGTCTACTGTTCTGCGCGATGGTAAGGTGATCGGTGTTTTCGACACGGCAACGACGGACCGCGATACGCTGGTGCATGCCATCGTCGGTCGGGCTGTTTCCGGGAAACGTCGGGTTTCCACGCTTGTCAGAGCGCCAGCGATTGCGCGGGTGAGCAAATTGACGGGCCGTCGGCTGGTTGATGTATCCCTTTCGG
>JBLIFE010000100.1:0-7538 GCA_047633515.1 Paracoccaceae bacterium
GCAAGACCTGCATGGATCGCAACGCCCCCGAAGGCCTGCGCGACACTGCCCAATCAGCATATGACGACAGCCGCACCCTGCTCAAACGCTGGCACCGGCGCGGACGGGCGACCTATGCCATTACGCCCCGTTTCTCACCGACCTCGACCCCTGATCAACTTGCAGCGCTGGGGGCTTTGTGGGGCGAGCATCCCGATTGCCTGATGCAGACACACCTGAGCGAACAACGCGAGGAATGCGCATGGGTACAAGAGCTTTTTCCCTCCGCGCGCGATTACCTTGACACCTACGAGGCCCACGGGCTGTTGCGGCAGGGGGGGCTTTATGGCCACGCGATCTGGCTGACCCCGCGCGAGCGCGCAAGGCTGGCGGAAGCGGGCGGGGCGCTTGTGCATTGCCCGACCTCGAACACTTTCATCGGGTCGGGTTTGTTCGATATGGCAGGCCGCAAGGCCGATGGGCTTTCGGTCGGGCTTGCGACCGATACAGGAGGCGGGTCCAGCTTTTCAATGTTGCGCACGATGGCGGCTGCGTATGAAATCGGGCAGCTTTCGGGAACGGCCCTGCATCCGGCACAATTGCTGTGGCTGGCCACCGAAGGGTCGGCGCGGACAATGAGGATGCACGAGCGGATAGGAACGCTGGCCGCCGGAAGCGACGCCGATCTGGTTGTCGTCGACCTTGCGTCAACGCCGGCAATCGAACAGCGCGCCACACAAGCC
Organism: Paracoccaceae bacterium; assembly: GCA_047633515.1. Lineage (GTDB taxonomy): Bacteria > Pseudomonadota > Alphaproteobacteria > Rhodobacterales > Rhodobacteraceae > JBLHUT01. The sequence continues at coordinate 723 of JBLIFE010000100.1, forward strand.
AGCGACATCTGGTCGTCGGTCTTTCCGACACTTATGATGGGCGATGATCGAGCGGTGCGGGCCGTCTGGGTCGCGGGCAAGCCGGTTTAGGCGCAGCTAACGTTTATGGGTGCCCGACATCAGTATTGCCGCGCGCCGGTTGGCTGTCTCCGCCACCCTGCCCTGATCGACACTAACCATCTGACCGTTTTCGACAATCCGGCGTCCCTCGACGATCAGATCGCGCACGCGGGTCGGCCCTGCCATCAGGATCGCAACAGGATCCCAACTGCCGGCCGCCTCTATGCCCGACATATCCCAGATCGCCAGATCGGCGCGTTTGCCAACGGCAACAGACCCGCAATCGGGACGCCCCAACACCTGCGCCCCGCCCAGTGTTGCAATTTCAAGCGCCTCGCGCGCAGCCATGGCATCGGCGCCATTGTGCACCCTTTGCAGCAACATCGCCATGCGCGCCTCGGCAATCAGATTGCCGCTGTCATTGCTGGCCGATCCGTCCACGCCCAAGCCGACCGGCACCTGCGCATCACGCAACGCCCGCACTGGCGCAATGCCAGAGCCAAGCCGGCAGTTGGAACAGGGACAATGGGCAATGCCCGTCCCAGAGACCGAAAACAGCGCGATCTCGTGAGCATCGAGTTTCACGCAATGAGCATGCCAAACGTCCTCACCTGTCCAACCCAGATCCTCGGCATATTGCCCGGGCCGGCAACCGAACTGCGCAAGGGAATAGGCAATATCCTCTTCGTTTTCAGCAAGGTGCGTATGAAGACGTACCCCCGTCTCGCGGGCCAGAACCGCCGCGTCGCGCATCAACTCGCGGGACACCGAAAACGGTGAACACGGAGCGATTCCGATCCGCAAAAGCGACCCGTCAGACGCGTCATGAAACGTCTCGATCAAACGCTGCGCATCTTTCAGAATCGCAGCCTCGTTTTCAACTAGCGTGTCGGGTGGCAGCCCTCCGGCGCTTTCGCCCACAGACATGGCGCCGCGTGTGGGATGAAACCGCAAACCAACCTCGGCCGCGGCCTCGATCGTGTCATCAAGCCGTGCACCGTTGGGAAACAGATACAGATGATCAGAACTCATCGTGCAGCCCGACAACGCCAGTTCGCACAGCCCCAGTTGCGTCGATGCCCGCATATCAGCCGGCCCCATCCGGCCCCAGATGGGATAAAGCGCGCGCAACCAGTCGAACAGCAAGGCATCCTGCCCCGCAGGGACCGCCCGGGTCAGGGTTTGGAACATGTGGTGGTGCGTGTTCACCAGCCCCGGTGTCACAAGGCAACCTTTCGCCAAAAGTTGTGGCAGGTCCGGTGCGTGCAGATCCGTGCCAATTGCCACGATGACCCCGCCGCGCACCTCGATGTCAACGGCTGTCAGCTCGCGCCGGCGCGTGTCCATCGTAACAAGGAACGAGGCCTTCCGGATCAGCACATCCGACATCTCAGACCCCCTTCAGGTACGCGAGAGCCTGTGCGTGCATATCTGCGTTCGCAGCCGCCAGAATGCGCCCGCCGCCATGCGCCGGCCCTCCCTGCCAGTCGGTCACAATACCACCTGCCGCCTCGATAACCGCGATGGGCGCGCAAATATCATAGGGGAACAACCCTGCCTCGACGACCAGATCTATCTGGCCCAGAGCAAGCAAGCCGTAAGCGTAGCAATCCATGCCGTACCGCGTGAGGCGGGCCTGCTGCGACAGCGCACGAAACGCGGCTCCCTCCGCCGGTGTACCCACTTCCGGGAAGGTCGAATAAACGATGGCGTCCGACAATAATTGCGTGTCGCGCACCGCAAGCGCCCGCGTGCCCAACGGACCTGAAAAAACGCGCTCTCCGAAGCCGCCACTCCACCGTTCGGCGGTATAGGGTTGGTCGATAAGCCCGTAGATCGGGCCATCAGCATCATTCACCGCGATCAGAACACCCCAAGTCGGGGTCCCTGACAAAAAGCCGCGCGTGCCATCAATGGGATCCAGAATCCAGGTCAGGCCGCTTGTGCCGGCAACCGGTTCGAACTCTTCGCCCAGAATGGAATCATCGGGCCGATGGGCACAGATCACCGCGCGCATGGCGGTTTCTGCGGCGCGATCGGCTTGCGTGACGGGGTCGAACCCTTCGGACGCCTTGTTTTGCGTGCTCAGATTGGCATGCCGGAACAACGGCAATATCGCCTGCCGCGCGGCCTCGGCCACTTTTTGCGCAGTTTGTTGAATCTTGACTTGCTCGGAAACGGAAAGCATTGCGGTGCGCCTTTTGGCTGATGGTCAGATACCACTCACAAACACCACATCAGCCACCGGGACAAAAGAAATTTATCCGGCCTAGGCGACGTCGCTCAACACACGTGCAAGATCGAACAAGCGGCGCCGCTGGTTTTCGGGGATGGCGTAATACGACCGCACAAGTTCAAGCGCCTCTTTGTCGATCATGAAGTCGGCAGAATCCTTGTTTGCCGACCCGCCGCTCTCTGGCTCGGACAAACCCTCGAAGAAAAAGCTGACCTGAACACCCAGAGCTTCGGCAATACCCCAAAGCCGGGACGCGCTCACCCTGTTCATGCCAGTTTCGTATTTTTGTATTTGCTGGAACTTGATCCCGACTTTCTCGGCAAGCTGCTGTTGGGTCATCCCCACGATCCAACGCCGATGGCGCACGCGTTTCCCGACATGCACGTCAACTGGATGGGTCATAACGGATACTCCTTTGGAAATGTGCGGTCCCCTGCTAAAATCCGCAGGTCGCATCAACGCACCGATACTTTTAATTGTTACACACGCTTTGGTAGAATGGCACATCCTCAAATGGAAGCGTTTTCTAGCACTCTCCCCACAAATTATACCTGAAATTACGCTACGAATTTAACGAACACTTAAATAAATGTGATATTTTCGCAAAACGCAAAGAGAACAGGTGCTGCTTTCGCAAACTGCGAATTTACCGGCACCCCTCGCCATGACAAGCCTCCTTCCCTAGACTTCAACAGACCCAGAAAAAGGAATCCACGCCCATGCAGGCCTTTCAGATTACCGACTACAGTGAATCACCCGGGCTAAAGGAAATCGAGATACCAACGCCCCGCGCCGGTCAGGTTCAGATCAGAATTGCCGCCTGCGGGCTGAATTTTGCGGACCTCCTGATGGCACAGGGCAAGTATCAGGAGCGTCCCGATCCGCCCGTGACAATGGGTCTGGAGATGGCCGGCACCGTGACCGCCCTCGGAGAAGGCGTGACGCTGCCGGCAGTCGGAACACGGGTGGCGGTTTTTGCAGGGGCCGGCGGGCTGGCAGAATACGGCGTGTTCCCGGCAGAATTGTGCCTACCACTTCCCGAAGACATGCCCTTTGATCACGCCGCCGCTTTTCAGGTGGCCTATGGCACCTCACATCTTGCGCTGTCGCGGCGGGCACAATTACAGGCCGGTGAAACGCTTGTTGTGACCGGAGCCGCCGGCGGGGTCGGCCTGACGGCAGTGGAAATCGGCAAATTGATGGGCGCCACGGTGATTGCCATCGCCCGCGGCACTGCCAAGCTTGCCATTGCCAAGGCTGCTGGCGCGGATCACCTGATTGATTCGGACAGCGATGACATCAGAGCCCAGATCAAAGCGCTTGGCGGTGCCGATGTGGTCTATGATGCGGTGGGCGGCGATCTGTTTACCGCGTGCTTTCGCGCCACAAATCCAGAAGCCCGCGTGATCGTCATCGGTTTCGCCAGCGGCACGATCCCGCAGATTGCCGCAAATCATCTGCTGGTCAAGAATATCACGCTGATCGGCCATTACTGGGGCGGATACATGAAATTCGGGCCAAAGGTGCTGACTGCGTCGCTTGCCACACTGCTCGGGTGGTATGCCGACGGACGGCTGCACCCTCATGTGAGCCACGCCCTGCCGCTTGCAAACGCGCCCGAAGCGCTGGAGCTGCTGCGCAGCAGAACGTCCACAGGCAAGGTTGTTGTCACGATCTGAAGCGGCCCGCGCACACCAACCGACCCGTCTACATCGAGCGCGCCACCGGCACCAACGTCGGGGTCGGCGCGTTCGTGCCGCTGCTCAGGCTCAGGCCACCGTCGCGATAGACATCGCGCACCAGATCAGCAAGCGCCGTTTCCGCAGGCCCCGAAGCCAGATCGGATACATACAAGTTGATCTTGTATGTATTCAGCTTTGGCAGCGTCCCGTTATGGGTGATTCGCTCGGTCAGCGGCGGCTCGGCCCCCTCGATAATCGCCGTTACCGCCAGATCGGCACTGACAGTTGCCTCGATCGTGCGGTCACTATCCGATTCGACAGCCATTTCCCACGGCACGCCCTGCTCGTCCAACTGACGCACAATGTTGGGCCGAAAGATACAATGCCTCCCAAACGCAAGCCGCAAAGGCCGCGCGCGCCATGCCACCCCACCGGGAGCACCAATCCAGACAAGCGGGCGCTTCGTAAGTGTTTCCCCGTCCGCGTCACACTCCTGTTCCGTTGTCAGGATAATCCCGCAAGCCCCACGTGCATAAAGCTCTCGCAGCTTTCGGGTGTAGGACGACAGCAGGTTCACCCGCATCCGCGGAAACATCGCATTGAAACGCTGCAAAACCAACGGGATGAACGGATAAACAATATCGTTCGGGACACCCAGCGTGATCTCGCCCTCGTATTCCTGCGCGGTAAGCCGGCTGATCGCCTCGTCATTAAGCCCCAGCATCCGGCGGGCATAACTCAGTAATTGCTCGCCCTCTGCGGTGACCGCAACCCCCCGCCCCGACCGATCCAGAAGCGGAACATCCAGCGCCTCTTCCAACCGCTTCAACTGCATCGAAACTGCCGACTGGGTGAGATTAAGCAACCCCGCCGCGCGCGTCACACCACCACTATCGGCAACCGCCACAAAGGATCGCAACGAGGTCAGATCAAGATTCCTCAACATATCAATCTCCGTTATGTATTCGATCAAAAACATTCGTTTCACAAATCAATCATACTGCGTCACATACATCAACAGAATTGATGGAAATCACGTCAGACACAACAAATCAGAAAGTAAGATCCGATGTCCTTTAACACAGCAACCGCACAATCCTCCCGCTCCAACAGCCTCTTGGGCTTCACTCTTCTTGCGCTTCCCGGCATTGTAATGTCTCTGGCCGCAGTTGCCCGCCAACGCCGCGCCCTGCGTGACATGAGCACCGAGCAACTGGACGATCTGGGACTGACACGTGCGCAGGCCAAAAACGAGGCAAACCGGGTCTTTTGGGATCTTCGGTGCAATTAAGAAAACTTGTCGCTTTTTCGCACCCATAACTCCGGTTTTTGGGTGGGAGCCTCTTGAAACCAATCCATTCCTCCCCAATATTTGACCCAACGCCCGTAGCAAAGTGCTGCGCGGCTTTTCAGAATGACAGGAGGCACTACTTCAATGGCTGAGTTTGACACAATCCGCACGGCAGGCGTTTCAGGCGCTAAAGCGGCAAAGATTGATGCAGGGCTAAAAGCACACATGAGCAAGGTCTACGGGACAATGTCCGTAGGCATGTTGATCACAGCGCTTGCTGCATGGGCAATCTCGGGCCTGGCTGTGACAACCGATCCGTCTCAGGCGGCGGCACAACTTGGAAACGGCACATTGTTGAGTAGCCTCGGTGCTACCCTTTATCTGTCGCCACTGCGCTGGGTCGTCATGCTGGCGCCTTTGGGCTTTATCATCTTCGGCTGGGGCGCATTGATGAACCGCGCTTCTGCGGCGGGCGTACAGCTTGGATTTTTCGTGTTTGCGGCGGCGATCGGCCTGTCACTCAGCTCGATCTTTCTGATCTACACCAGCTTTTCGATCGTGCAGACGTTCCTTGTGACAGCAATCGCCTTTGGTGGTTTGAGCCTTTATGGTTACACCACCAAAAAAGACCTGTCCGGCATGGGCACGTTCCTGATGATGGGTGTGATCGGTCTTTTGGTGGCAATGGTCATCAACATCTTCCTGCAGTCCCCTGCGATGATGTTCGCGATTTCCTCCATCGGCGTGCTGATCTTTGCTGCGCTGACCGCGTTCCACACACAAGCGATCAAAACGACTTACGTGTCTCATGCAGCGCATGGTGATCAGGAGTGGCTTGACAAGGCGGCTATTGATGGTGCCCTGAGCCTCTACATCAGCTTCCTGAACATGTTCCAGTTCCTGCTGATGTTTATGGGTCAGCAAGACTAACGCTCGCAAATCAAGCGGCCGTACGCCAATAAATTTAAGGACCTGCCACCCTCGTGTTGGCAGGTCCTTTTTCTTTGCACACCCTCGCCATCCCCCCGCCAATGCCCCAGCAAGCGGCATGCAGAGAAAATGCGGCCATGACGGGTGCCGCTGGAGAGATTTGGAGCGAGGGGGCTTTCGGCACACGCCTGAACAAAGCCGGCACCGGATGCATCGGTCCATCACACCTGAACGTTAGGCCTGAAATACCTTCAAAGAGCTCTACCACAAACAAAAAAGCCGCATGACGATGTCATACGGCTTCAGTCCGATCAATTCCGGCAAGATTACTTGATCTTGCCTTCCTTGTAATCGACGTGCTTGCGCACAACAGGATCATATTTGCGGACTGTCATCTTTTCAGTCATCGTACGCGCGTTCTTTTTGGTCACATAAAAATGGCCAGTGCCCGCTGTCGAGTTGAGCCGGATCTTGATTGTTGTCGGTTTCGCCATTTCTCTGTCTCCTGCGGGACCGGCCCAATGTTGAGCGGCCAGTGTTCTATATCTGAGCCTCGGCTTTTAATGTCTGCCTCACTGGTGTCAACGCCGAATCTCCAATATTGCCGGATTTGACCA
>JBLIFE010000101.1:0-7532 GCA_047633515.1 Paracoccaceae bacterium
GCATGGCAGACGTTTTGGAAATAGAGAAAATACCGGTTCACATTTATGAAATCGAACAGGTGAACGGCCTTGCTGCACCCGACGGGCGCATTTTTATTACCCGCGGTTTTTTCAACAAATACCGCAAGGGTGAGGTAAGTGCCGCCGAGATGGCAAGTGTGATTGCCCATGAACTTGGTCATGTGGCGCTGGGGCATTCAAAGCGCCGGATGGTTGATTTTTCGGGGCAGAATGCCATTCGCGTGGTGCTGGCCAGCATTCTTGGCCGGATCATTCCGGGAGCCGGGATATGGATTGCAAATGCGTTGACCAGCCTGCTGGCCGCGCGTCTCAGCCGGAAGGACGAATATGAGGCCGACGCCTATGCCTCGGCATTGCTGGTGAAGTCCGGGATCGGTACCGATCCGCAAAAAGCGCTTTTTACAAAGCTGGAGGCTCTTACGGGTGGTGCCGGTCAGGGAACGCCTGCCTGGATGTTGAGCCATCCCAAAACCGGCGAACGTATCGCCGCCATCGAAGCGCTCGAACAGCGCTGGTCGAACCCGCAACTGCCCTCAGCCTAACGCCTTTGCAAGCTTTGGCAAACGGGCTTTTTTGAACAGCTGGCGGGGCGTTCTGGGTTGCTCATCCATGACTGCGGCTTTTTCAACGACCTCGGCTGCGGCCGACTCCACAAGGGCGGCATCGTCCAGCCAAAGCGCATACAAAAAGCCATCAGGCTCGACACGCTGCAAACCTTCCTCGGCTAATGTGTGCCGGGGAAAATCCTTTCCGTTCAGAGTCATGATACTGTCTGCCGAACCTGCGATCGCAGAGGCCAGAACATGCACGTCATCGGCATCGGGCAGCCACAACCGTGACATATCTCCACCGCGCGGGGTCACACTGCCCTTGGTCCAGAACGCCTTTATCAGAGCGATTTCACCGCGGGCCTGCGCCTCGGCCACAGGTCCGAGTTTCAGGGTTGCACGTGCCCATTCCTCAAGGATCCGGTCTGACCAAAGCGGGGCAAAGCCCCCGCGCTTTGCCACCGCCAACAGCATTTCCCGCATGACACTTGGATAGAGCACGCAAGCATCCAGAAGCACCCGCTTCACACGCTAGACCCGAAAGAACAGCGCCTTCAAATAGCCGCTCTCGGCCAGTTGAGGCAACAAGGGGTGGTCGGGTCCGGCAAAGCCAGTGTGCAGCAGTTGACCACGCCGCCCGCCACGACCGATGCCACGCGCGCAAGCGTTACGAAATTTGGTCAAATCCGCCGCGTGCGAGCACGAGCACAAGACAAGCACACCGCCCGGGCTGACCAATGGCGTCGCCAGACGCGCCACCCGCTCATAGGCGCGCAACCCTTTTTCGGCGCTTTGTTTGGTGGGTGCAAAAGCGGGCGGATCACAAATCACAAGGTCGAACTGCGCGCCATCTTCGGCAAGCGCTTCCATTACAGTGAACGCATCACCCTTGCGGGTTTCGAAGCGTTCTGCCGCGCCCATCTGCGCAGCCCCTCCCTCAGCCAGTTCAAGCGCCGGTGCCGAACCATCAACAGCAAGCGCACTGCTTGCGCCCGCCGCCAAAGCCGCGAGTCCGAAACCACCAACGTGAGAAAAGACGTCAAGCACGCGTGCGCCGCGCGCAAATTTCGCTGCGAACGCATGATTTGCGCGCTGATCCAGAAACAGGCCCGTCTTTTGGCCGCCCAAAAGATCCGCCATGTAGGTCGCACCATTCATCGGCACCGCAATCGGCCCCTCGATCGCACCGATCAAGACCGATGTTTCCTCGTCAAGGCCCTCTAGTTTGCGACTGCGGCCGGTGGCGTTCTTTACGATCGTACGCGCACCCGTTACCTGCTGCACCGCCGCAAGAAGCGCCTCCATCTGCGCCTCGGCCCAAGCCGCGTTCGGCTGGATCACAATGGCATCCCCGAACCGGTCTATGACGACGCCCGGCAGGCCATCGGCCTCGGCATGGATCAAACGGTAGTATGGAGTGTCGTAAATCATATCGCGCAAGCGTGCCGCATGGCGCAAACGACCGACAAACCAATCTGTGTCAATGACCGCATCGGGCGATTGATCCAGCACCCGTGCGATAATCTTAGACAGCGGGTTGACCGCGACCACACCCATCGGCGTGCGGTTGCTATCCTCCAGAACGGCCAGCGTTCCGGGGGCCATGGCTTTTGTGCGCCGGTCCACAACAAGCTCGTCAGAGTATACCCAGGGAAACCCGTGGCGCACGGCGCGCGCATCGGCATTCGGGCGCAAACGCACTATAGGATAGGGCGTTATCGAGGACGGGGGGGAAATGTTCAAGGTGTTCATTCCTTCCCCTACCCGTTTCAATCAGGGTGCGAAAGGCCTTGTACGGCTATCTCAGCAAACCCGTCGACCACAACTGGCCGGATCGGTTGCCATTTGACCCCGAGCTACAGGATCCCTCACCTGACCACAGGCAGAAAGGGCAAGAACAAACAAAAGGGATGCAAGAATTGAACGAGTTTTCATAATTTTTCCTTCGGGCGGTTCAGTCTGGGTGGCTTTGAAAATTGCGCGTAATTGCATATCCCTTGGCGGATTTTGCGGCGTCTCTACCACCGGAACAATTGGTGGATGAGACCGGTTTGCAAATCAGATCCGGGTCTTCTCCGTTCTGGAGACGCAGATTAACAATACACTCACGTCGCTTAACAATTGGTTTATGGTCTCGAACTAATGGTGATGACATAACGAATAACCGCGCACGCCCCGTAATTCAACCCGACATTGCGGTTTCAATTCCAACACCGAGCCTTGCATCGTTAGCGCTAACGACCTAGAGTAAACCAAACCCCTAGATCCCGGAGTCACAATGCCGACCAACGACACCCTGCACCGCGTCACCGATCGGATTATTGCAAGAAGCAAAACAACCCGTAGCCTCTATCTTGAGCGCATGGCGCGGGCAGCCGATGACGGACCGCGCCGCGCGCATCTGACCTGTGGCAATCAGGCCCATGCCTATGCCGCCATGGACGCCGACAAGGACGCGCTTGTTGCCGAGCACGCGGGCAATCTGGGGATTGTGACTGCGTACAATGACATGTTGAGCGCGCACCAGCCCTTTGCGACCTACCCCGATAAGATCAAGGCCGCCGCCCGCGCGGTTGGCGGCACAGCACAGGTGGCCGGTGGCGTGCCCGCAATGTGCGACGGCGTAACCCAAGGTCAGGTCGGCATGGAGCTTAGCCTGTTTTCGCGCGATGTCATTGCGCTGGCGGCAGGTGTGGCGCTATCGCATAACACTTTCGATGCGGCGGTGTACCTTGGCGTGTGCGACAAAATTGTGCCGGGCCTGATTATTGCCGCGGCAACATTTGGATACCTTCCGAGCATCTTTTTGCCGGCGGGTCCGATGGTTTCGGGGCTGCCGAACGACGAAAAGTCAAAGATCCGGCAAGAGTTCGCCCAAGGAAAAATCGGGCGTGCCGAATTGATGGCGGCTGAAATGGCGTCGTATCACGGGCCCGGAACCTGTACTTTTTACGGTACCGCCAATTCCAACCAGATGCTGATGGAATTCATGGGACTACACATGCCCGGGACCAGTTTCGTCAATCCCGGCACACCACTGCGCGACGCGCTGACAGCGGCCGGGGCACAGCGGGCCCTGCAAATCACCGCGCTGGGGGACGATTATCGCCCGACGGCGCAAATCCTTGACGAGCGGACGTTCGTGAATGGCATGGTCGGGCTGATGGCCACGGGCGGGTCCACCAATCTGGTCCTGCATCTGCCCGCGATGGCGCGCGCCGCAGGTGTGTTGCTTGATCTTGAGGACTTCTCCGACTTGTCAGAGGCAACGCCGCTTCTGGCAAAGGTTTACCCAAACGGGCTGGCCGATGTGAACCATTTCCACGCCGCAGGCGGGCTTGGCTTTATGATTGGCGAATTGCTGGAGGCGGGTCTGTTGCACGACAACACGATGACTGTCGCCGGTGACGGAATCGGGCTTTACACACACGAACCAAAACTGATCGACGGCGTCCTGACGTGGGAAAAAGGCGCGGGCGAGACACAGAACGACCGCATCCTGCGTCCTGTATCATCACCGTTTCAGCCCACTGGAGGGCTCAAGCAGCTGGCCGGTTCGTTGGGGCGCGGTGTTATGAAAGTGTCCGCCGTAGCCCCCGAACGCCACGTAATCGAGGCCAAGGCACGTGTTTTTAACACCCAAGAGGCGGTAAAAGCCGCCTTTAGCGCCGGCGAATTTACCGAAGACACGATCGTGATCGTTCGTTTTCAAGGCCCCTCGGCCAACGGAATGCCCGAATTGCACGCCCTGACCCCGTGTCTTTCCGTGCTTCTGGATCGCGGGCTTAAGGTGGCATTGGTGACGGACGGGCGGATGTCGGGGGCATCGGGGAAGGTCCCGTCGGCAATTCACGTCAGCCCCGAGGCCGCCAACGGTGGCCCGCTGGCACGGGTGATGGATGGCGATCTAGTACGCGTCGATGCGGTGTCTGGCATACTGGATGTGTTGATGCCCGATTTCGACGCTCGCCCCCTTGCGACGCCGGATCTGAGCGCCAATAGTCACGGGATCGGTCGCGAATTGTTCGAAACCTTCCGGCGCAATGTCGGCGCTTCGACTGACGGGGCCGCTGTCGTCGTTTAGGGCCAATTTTTATCGTTTTGCTTCAGGAATATCACAAATGAACCCCTTTCAAGCCAGTATAAAGTCCTCTGAAATCTGCGCCTTGGCACCGGTGATTCCGGTGCTTGTGATCCACGACGCAAGCACGGCACGCGCGCTTGCCGAAGCCTTGATCAAGGGCGGGCTTCCGGCACTAGAGGTGACATTGCGAACGCCACAGGCGCTGGATGCAATTCGTGAAATGGCGCAGGTCGAGGGGGGCGTGGTCGGCGCTGGCACATTGCTGACCCCCGAGGACGTGGCCGCCGCCAAGGCCGCGGGGGCAAAATTCGGCGTCTCACCCGGATCAAGCCCCCGTTTGCTAGCGTCTTGTGCGGATCTGGAAATGCCGCTGCTGCCGGGCGTCGCCACCGCAACAGAGGCCATGGCATTGCTTGAACACGGGTACACCGTGCAAAAGTTTTTTCCCGCCGAGGCCAACGGCGGGGTCGCGGCACTCAAAGCAATCGGTGGGCCGATCCCGCAGGTCAAATTCTGCCCCACAGGCGGTGTCAGCCTTGCAAATGCGCCGTCTTACCTCGGACTTTCAAACACGCTTTGCGTCGGGGGCAGCTGGGTCGCACCTGCAAATCTGGTGGCCGCTCGGGATTGGAACGCAATTACCGAGCTTGCGCGCGAGGCCAGCCAGCTGGCACGGTAACGCGACCGGGGTCAGCTGGCAAATCGTGCCGCCCGTCCTCCGCGCCGCCCGCGCGGGGCCTCTGGCAACAAACCCTCGTTCAGAACTAGCGTCATGGGGTGCTTTGGCCCATGAACCGCATAGCGTTCGATCAGCGCCCGGATCGAGCTGGCAGTGTCTGAATCGACAGGCACCGACAAGGCCCAATCCACAAAAATCGAGCGGCATTCCCCGATTGTGATGCCCTCGATATTGTAGCTCTCCATGATCAACCCTTTCGGGTCCAATGCGTCACCCTTCATGCGGGATCTCCCTTTTCATTGCCGTTAATCTGATCTTTCGGTGGCACCATTGCAAGGGCTGCTGATATCAGCCCGTCACAAAGGGCTGCATTTTCCGCAATCGTCGCCGCCAAGGTATCGATATCCTGCGCCCCGGTGGCTTGGGCCAGCAACTTGCCCGCCCCCGTGCCAATGGTCTCTTGCCGCAAGGGGCCTTCGACGGTCAACCGGCCAAGGCATTGCAGCTTGCGCAGCAGCGTATATTGCGCGGCAAGCACCTCGACGCTTTCGCCAAGATCAACACAGGCGCGCAAGTGCGCATAAGTCGACCGGTCGGTCCTTGCGTGCAGAAGGGCGCAGCTTTGGGCGAAAAGTTCGATGTCCTTCATGCGTCCGGGCCCGGGCTTTGGCTCTAACGGGTCAGGGGCTGCTGCGGTCGCGGCAAGGCGCGCACGCATGTCCGCCACATCTGCCAAGGCGTTTTCGCGCAGCGGTCCGTTCGCGATCACATCGCAACGCACGCGTTCAACCTCGGCACACAGATCGGCCTGCCCCGCGATCGGTCGCGCCCGCGTCATCGCCAGATGTTCCCATGTCCACGCATCCTCGCGTTGATACCGCTCGAAACTTGCAAGAGAGGTGGCAACCGGCCCCTGTCGCCCCGATGGCCGCAGACGCATGTCCACTTCATAAAGCTTACCTTCGGCCATCGGCGCACTCAACGCAGTGATCAGGGCCTGCGTCATGCGCGCAAAATAGGCCCGCGCTGCAAGCGGCCTGCGCCCTTGCGAGTTTTCCTGCCCACAGGCGTCATAAATGACGATCAGATCAAGATCCGAATGTGCCGTCAGCCACCCTGCCCCAAGCGAGCCCATGGCCATCACCATCGCACCGCGCCCGGGTGGCGGGCCGTGCTTTTGCGCCACCTGTGCGACAACAACCGGAAAAAGCGTCGCGACAACCGCTTCGGCAAGTTCAGCATATTGCCCGCCCGCCTCGTCGGCATCTGTCAACCTGCGCAGATGATGCACGCCAATGCGGAAATGCCATTCCTTTGTCCAGCGCCGTGCCGCATCCAGCTGCGCCTCATAGTCGGTCATCTGTTCAAGCTGTGTGCGCAACGCATCCTTGAGCCCGTCAAGCTCGGGCCAAGGCGCAAAAAACCCCCCGCCAATCACCGCATCCAGAACACCGGCATTGCGCGACAGATACTGCGCCAGTGCCGGTGCGCTGGCCGCGATATCGACAATCAGCGTGAGCAGTTTGGGGTTGGCCTCGAACATCGAAAACAGCTGTACCCCCGCAGGAAGCCCTGCCAGAAATCCGTCGAAAGCGGCAAAAGCCTCCTCGGGGCGGGCCGCACCGTTCAGCCGCATCAACAACTCGGGCTTCAGACGCTCAAAGATTTTCACCGCACGCTCGGAGCGCAGCGCAGGATATTGACGCCACCGTGCCGTGATGGCGGGGGCCTCGATGTCGCTGTCTTGTTCGGCGCGCGCGCGCGGCAGATAAAATCCTTCGGTCACATCGCGGACCGTTCGCAGGCGGGCGCTCAGATCGGCGCGCCAAAGGCTTGTGTCACGCTGGCCCATCATCCGGGCGATCCGGTCGAAATCTTCAGGGCTTTGGGGCAAGGCGTGGGTGTGGGCGTCGGCCACCATTTGCAGGCGGTGCTCCACATCCCGGTGCGCGCGGTAGCACATGGTCAACCGTTCAGCGATGTCGGCACTTATCCAGCCTTTTTGCGCAAGCATGGCAAGCCCCTCGACGGTGCCGCGTTTGCGCAAGTCGGGGTCGCGGCCGCCGGCAATAATCTGATGGGTCTGGGTAAAGAACTCGATCTCGCGGATGCCCCCCGGCGCAAGTTTGATATCGCGCCCCTCAAGACCGTCTTGCCCGTGCAGGCGCTTGTGCTCCCGCAGGCGCACACGAATCTGGTG
>JBLIFE010000102.1:0-7484 GCA_047633515.1 Paracoccaceae bacterium
GCCAATAACGCGGCACCAATCACCCCGCCCACCGCGAACACAAAGGCAGTCTCGCCAGGTTTCATTTTCACCTTCGAGCGGATGCCGATGGTCGAAATCGACCACAGCACACCCGATGCCAACCCCAGCCATTCGCCGATGTTGCGCGGAACAGGCAGTTGTCCTTGTGCGCCCAGCATCAAGCCCAAACCGGCAATACCCACCAAAAGCGCCGCTATGCGCATCGGGGGCGTGGCCCACCCCATCAGGTAATGCCCGATCAGCGTACTCCAGACAGGCGAGAGAAAGAACAGCAGGACAATGATCGAAACACGCCCGTAAATGAAGCCGGTCGAGTAAAACACAAACGCCACACCGCCAAGCGCAACAGTAATCAACGCCACCGGACTTGCCGCCCTCAGCCGTTGAAACCCCGTGATCCCGAAGGGACACAGCAACAAGGCCGCCGCCACCACAATACCCAGCGTCCCCCACGCGCCCGTCAGGCCACTCTCTTCCAGACGGCGCACCGGAATCCAGTAGCCGCCCCAAAGCGTCCCGGTTGCAATCGCAATCCAGGTGGCAAGTGTGATCTGTTGTTTATGCGTCATAGCCCCGCCTTTTTAGCCCTGCCTTTTTAGCCCCGCCATCATGCAGGAGTTGTGGCGATCGGGATGTCCGTAGGACAGCAAATCACCATTGCGCCAAAGAGCACACCGCGCGAAAAGACCCCATCGGCACATTGGGCGCAAAATCAGGATTAAATCAATGCCTTCAATCCTTAACACGCACGCACAGCGCACAACGATACGTACGCCAAAACAGACAGGCCGAACATGATCGGATACATTGTGCTGTTTCTGTCGGCATTGGTCGCAGCAACGATCTTGCCAATGCAGTCAGAGGCCGTTCTGGTCGGGCTTCTGGTGACGGCAGAGCATTCGGTTGCAGCACTGCTGATTGTTGCTACCATCGGCAATGTGCTGGGTTCTGTGGTGAATTGGGGCCTGGGGCGGTTTTTATTACGTTTCGAGGCAAAACGCTGGTTCCCTGTCTCGCCCGCGCGCTGCACCAAGGCAGAACACTGGTACCGCCGCTATGGTCGCTGGTCGTTGCTGGGCAGTTGGCTGCCGCTCATCGGAGATCCGCTCACCGTCGTCGCGGGGACCCTGCGCGAGCCGATTTTGCCATTTCTGGTGCTGGTAACACTTGCAAAGGCAAGCCGGTATTGTGTTCTGGCAGCACTTACGCTGGCCTGGCTGTAAGCACACGCTCAGAGCACCGCCACAACAAGGTCAGGAAAAAGTCGAGCCGCCAGAATGCCGCCGCAGCGCGCCACAATGACACCTGGCGCCCGGCCCCGTGCGTTCGACCGACCGACCAGATACGAGCAAGCGGCGCCCCTGCTGCAACAACCTCGCCTAGATCGATCAACGGCTTGAGCAGGCCAACAGCAGGCACAAGGTGAAAGCCGTCGACCGTCGTGGTATCAATCTCCACGCTGGGATGCACCCGTGATGCGCCGCTCAGGATTTTGGCGTGTTTCAGAACATTCTCGACCCGGCGCCGCGCAGACCGCGCATTGGCCGCCCCCCCACCGCCCATCCCGGTTGATACGAAAACCTTGCCCGCGTGTTCAGCCGCCGTGTCGTATATTCCAACAGCGTCGATCTCTTGCAAGGTCATCGAATACGGCGCGTTAAAGGCCCGCATCGCGGCGATAAAGGCGGCTTGCTGGGCTTTGTCCGCCAACACACGCGCTGCGAAATCAAGCGTCTTGCCACCCGACCCAAAGCCCAGCACAAAGTCGGCCATCGGCAGAAGCGTGTGCAGGAAATAATCGGCGATTTGTTGCGTCGGCGAGCCGTCAGGCACGCCCAGAAAAGCAACGGTTCACATCGCCCCGTCAAGCAGCGAGGTCCGGCGCGCGGCCGAAAATGCAGGCTGGTCCATTTAGCGCACGATAATCAACCGCCCAAATCACCCGCCCCGTAACCTTTTCGGGATCAAGCGCGTGGGCAAGCCCCTGAAGGGTAAGCGTTTGGTGAACCCGCTCTGACGCAAGCGCGCGGGTTTGGTTAAGTGTCCACCATCGATAGTGGACACTTAGGGGCACTCTATGAGTACGGGAAAGAAGCGTTTTTGGTCTGACGACGAAAGGCGGGAGATTTGCGGTCAGACGCGGGTTGAGGGCGCGTCGGTAGCGCAAGTGGCGCGGCGTTATGCGACGAATGCACACTTGATCCATAAGTGGTTGCGGGACCCTCGCTTTGATGGGGAGCCCAAGACTGAGGTTGATGTTTCATCGACTGAAGGCTTCTTGCCTGTTGAGATTGAGGATGCGGAGTTGGTCCCACAGTGGATCGCGCCCGTGGACCCGTATAGCACCAATCAAACGCCGCTTTGCGCCACCCGCATTGATCTTACCCTTTCTGACGGGCCGCGTGCGCTGATTGAAGGTCCAACGAGTTTGATCGCTGTGGTCAGCTTGGTTGAGGGGTTGGCCGCATGATCCCGGTGCCGAGCAATACCCGGGTTTGGCTTGCGGCAGGTGTGACAGACATGCGGCGCGGGTTTAATACGCTCGCATCACAGGCATCATCGGTTCTGGCAGAAGACCCGTATTCTGGGGAGTATCCGAAACTCTGTGTACGAGGCTCAGCCCATGCAGGTTTGACGGGTCATCTGTTGAACCGTTCTGGGTATAGGATAGCGAACTGGTTTCGTGCGGCATACTATTGCGCATACCGGCAACACATGCTTGCATGTGTGAGAGGCCATTCTCTGACGCATCTGCCAGCCTTCTCGAAACTGCGGATTGCGAGATAGATTAGTTTGGTTGCGGCCTCATCTGTTGGGAAGCTACCGCGCGTTTTGGTAGTTTTTCGGATCACTCGGTTCAAGCTTTCAATCGCATTTGTGGTTTAGATGATTTTCCGCACCGCTGGCGGGAAGGCAAAGAATGGGATGACTTCCTGCCATGCCCGCCGCCATGAAGGTGCGATTGAGGGGTATTTCTGGCCCCATTCAGCCTCGAAATCAGCGAGGGCTTTCTCGGCCTCGACATCATCCGTGGCCTGATAAATCCGCTTCAGGTCCTTGGCGACGTTCTTGCGATCCTTCCAGCCGCAGAAGTTCAGCGAGTGGCGCACCAGATGCACGATACAGGTTTGCACTGTGGTGTCGGGGAAAGCCGCGTTGATAGCGTCAGGGAAGTCCTTGAACCCGTCCAGTGCTCGGCAGTGGTTTGCTTGCAAACCATGAGAGGGGACAACGGCGATCAGGATGGCCTCAACGATTAGCCATGTTGCGCCATTGGTTCGGGCGACAATGGCGAATGTTGCGCAGGTTGTTCATCAACGGGAGCCAGAATTTGGCCCCCTCATTGTGGGCAATCCTCAGGTCCAGAACCTCGCGTTCGCCCTCCGGAGTAACGCCCGGGGCCACGTAATCTGCCTTGTTCTTAACTTGCCTACTTTCCGCATCGCGGATTTTGACCCTGAGCGCATCGAGGAAAATAATCGGATACATCGGTTCCAAAGCGCGGTTTTGCCAGTCAGACACCTCAGCCAGAACAGCGTCGGTGACACGGCTGACAAGGTCGGCTGACACCTTCAGGCCGTACACCTCTTCAAGATGAGCGCGGATGTCGCGGGTCGACAGCCCAGCGGCATAGAGGCCAATGATCTAGTCATCCATGCCATCAATCCGGGTCTGGCCCTTCTGGATCAGCTCCGGATCAAAACCGCCATCCATTGCCCCTCTCATCGAAACGCAGTTTCGATGAGAGGGGCGGTCGCGCGGGATATCAATCGGCACCGCTCCGTCATTACCCTTCAGCACCTTGCGGGTCGCGCCATTGCGCCGGTTGGTTTGCTCGCTGATAGGCTCACCACGCGGTTCATAGCCCAAATGCTCGGGTCAACTCAGCGCCCAGCATTCGCTCCATCAGGCGCTCCATCAGTTCCTTCATCAGGCCTTTTTCGCCCGGCAGGTCTTCGGGCCGTTCAATGCCGCTCAGCAGCTCGTCCAGTAATTCTTTGGAAATCGTCATTGTTGTCATGCCCCTTTGGTTCGGAAGCATGGACCGAATTACTCATACACAGAAGGCCAGACGATCTCCTTAAGGGAGATCAATATTATCTCAACACATCATTTAGTTGTAGAAGTATATTGAGTCGTCACATGATGCCGTAAGGTAAAAGTATAACTTCACGCAACGCTTACCCTGAAGGGCAATCGTTCCCTCGTATTCATCCCCGTGATTGGCGCCTGTCAACAGCCCAGTTGGCCCCGCGCCGCACCACTGTGATCGGGAGCATGTCCAAGCCCCACGCAGAGGCATTGCGGCTGCACTGCAGGCATAAAAACCCGTGATGCACCCGGTTGCGGTTGAAAGGCATCGTCGCAGTAATCGGGTTGCGCGGTCCGGGCACCACCACCGGATCCAGCAAGGTTTGACCACCAGTTTACGTTCAACATTCGCCAGACATTCCGGCCCGCTATCGCCGACAACGACGCTCTCGGTGATCTCGAACCCCATATCCTCCATCCACAATCCGGTCATGAAATGGAACGCCATGCCAGTCTTCAACTCGGTCCGGTTGCCGAGGCACAACAAACATATCCTCTCGCCCCGATAGGGCGGATAGGACAGCACGCACGGTTGCCCTTGACGATGCCATAGCCGGTGAGCACCTTGAAAAGGCATTTGCGGTGGCTTCACAGAGATTGTCGGCGCGCGCCACTTCAAGCCCAGCATCCATGCCCTCCCGAAACGGCCTTTTTCGCATCAAGTAAAGTGTTGCGTCGGCTTGCCCGGAAAAACTATCCGGCTCAACGTGCAGTGATAGCGGCGAAAACAGCCGGCGATCTCGAAAAAGTCCACTCGCCACTTTGCATCGGACGATCATCCCACGTCAGGTGCAGGGCGGCCGCATCCGTGCCCGACGGCAGCAGCGGGACAATCGCCGGATAATCCCAACCAAAACCCAGCGATGCGTGATAGATATCGGGCACCAGATCGCATTTGCGCATGCCCCGCGCGACTTCTTCGTCGGTGCGCACGTGCATCCGCGCGACAATCCGCGCAGCCTTGCGTATCAAGGCCAACCCTGCCAAAGACTTCAACCCGCGTTCCCGGTTCACTAGTGCCGTTGCATCAACCAACGTGGCGGGAACACCCTCGTCCAGCGTGTGACAGGCCTTGGCCGAGAATGTCCATTCGACACCGATCTGGCCCTTTTGCCAGCCGCGCTCTACCAGTTTAGCGGCAAGATACGACACCTGATGACGCTCGGTGGACCGGACTTAGGTATCGGAATACCCGTTGATGTCAGAGGCGGGCAGTTAAACAGTGCGCAGCGCATTTTGGGCGTCCTGCTCCCTACCAAACCACAGCGGCGCAACGGTTTACCCCGACGAAACCCGCCTGATGGACGTAAAACGACCATCCGTAATAACCTGTCAGCCACGCCATATTCGACGGGTCCGAGCAGATAAGCGTGTCGATATCGGCGGCCTGCATGGCCCTGCCCACTTTGGAAATGCAGCTTTCAAACTCGGATTTTAGGAAATCCAAACGGTCAATGATTGCCATCAGCGATCCAGTTTCAAATCCCACTCCACTCCGCTCTGTTCGATTTGCGCAATAGCGTCGGTCAGGGGGCGCCGTTTGGCACCTGTGGGCGCATTAGAACCCAAAGGTTATACGTCGGGTCAAGCCCAACTTCAGGCCGAACTGGTCACTGTCGCCTTGCGCGACAATCGGGCTGTCTTTTGCATCGCCTTGAAGACGCGTCCAGGTTGCAGAGCCTTGCAAACCCCAGTCCGCGTTCAGACGGTAGGTCGCACCAATCTCGACACCCGCGCCGTAAATACCGCCCCCCGCCGTATAAGCCGCCAGTCCGCTTGGTCCGCTTTCTGCCGCGGTGACGCCGAAGTAGGTGTTGGAAAACTGTGCGTTGCCGAACTGCACTCTGGGGCCGGCAGAGAATATCAGATCGTCACTTGCGCTCCAGAACAGATCCGCCCCGACTTCACCAGCCACACCTTCGTGGCCAACCACCCCGTAACGGACATCAGCAAAGGCCCGGTAAAACCCGCCGGTATAGCCAACCCCAAGCCCCAGTTCAGCAGATGCATCGATATCGGAAAGGCCGGTCAATTCAACGTTCTCTGCGGCCTCTCGTGCGGAAATGAACCGGAACGACCCGTGCAGATCGAACCCGGGTGCAGGCGTGGTCACCTCATGCGATCCAAACTGGGCGCGCCCCCAGCTGAGGCCGAGATTGGAAATCCCGAAATTCGGTCCGACACTTGAATCCTGCGCTCCGAAATAATCCGGAGATAAAGACACACCGCCCAAAATCGTAAAGCTCAAACGGTTCTCAGACCCTGTGACAACAGGGGCCTGCATAGCCGGTTCAGGTGCGACCTGCGATGGCCCACCAGCAAGCCCTGCAACCGGCGACAAACCGAGAAGAGCCAGAATTAAAACCGAGCCAGGCGTGTTCATCAGACGATCCTTTAAAGTTACGCCCTGTTCCTGCCCGCTCAAGCATCAAAGTACAACCGACATTTATGTGAGCGCCCATTGCTCTTTCCTTTCCGGCCCTCACAAGAAGGCAGATGCCCCAAAACAAAGCAGATGATAAACGCCAAGGCCCGAAGGCCGCATCAAGGCCGTAATCGACACACTACACTTAGCTCCGAACTTAACCCCAAATCGCTAACAAAAGGCTGACCTAAATCAAAGACACCCCCGTGGCGACAACCCTAAAGTGAACACGACCAACCACAGGAGCCGTCATGGAAGACACAATAACCGATCCTCCTGTCGACACATCCGACCCGCGCACGGCACAGACCATCGGGTTCGAACAAGGCAAATATCCCTATGCCAAACGTCTTGGCCGCAACATTTATGAGGCCGAAAAGGCCGCATTGCAGGTTGAACTGCTAAAGGCCCAGCACTGGATTCACGAAACCAAACAGAAGTTCGTGCTTTTGTTCGAGGGCCGCGATGCTGCCGGAAAGGGCGGCACGATCAAACGGTTTACCGAGCATCTCAACCCGCGCACAGCGCGTGTTGTCGCCCTGAACAAACCCTCAGAAGACGAAAAGGGGCAATGGTTTTTTCAACGCTACATCAAGCATCTTCCAACTGAAGGCGAGATCGTTTTATACGACCGCTCGTGGTGTAACCGCGCCGGCGTCGAGCGCGTTATGAACTTTTGCGAACCTGTCGAGTACCTTGAATTCATGCGCCAGACCCCTGATCTGGAACGCATGTTGGTGCGCAGCGGTGTTCGGCTGTTCAAATACTGGTTCTCGGTCACCCGCGCAGAACAAATGTGCCGCTTCGCCTCATGGGAGACCGACCCGCTCAAGCAGTGGAAGCTCTCTGCGATCGACCGGGCAAGCATAGACAAATGGGACGATTACACCGAGGCCAAGGAGGCCATGTTCTTTTACAAAGACACCGCCGACGCGCCCGGACCGTG
>JBLIFE010000103.1:0-7410 GCA_047633515.1 Paracoccaceae bacterium
CCTTCACAACCCAGACAGGACCATCCAGCTCGCCTGCAGCCGTCTTGGCGTCCTCGGCCTTCAAAACAACCCGCCCGTCAGAAACCGGCGCACCATACTCGCGAAGCAAAACCTTCGCCTGATATTCGTGGATATTCAAAAAACTGTCTCCTGGGTTCGTCGCGTTGCGGTGTCAGTGTGGGTGTCTTCGGATCACCGGATATAAGGTAAAAGAGCTTTGAAGGACTGCGTTCCAGCCATGCCGAGCCATTCGAACACCGCCATTTCGGTGGTAACGATGCCGATGCCGCTGGCGCTGAGCCTTGCAAGGCAGGCCTGCTCACTTTCGAGGGTCCTGGATGCTGTCGCATCGGAGACAACGAAGACCTCGAAACCCTCTTCCATCAGGCTGGCGGCGGTTTGCATCACACAGATATGCGCCTCCATGCCCGCGATTACAGCTTGACGGCGCCCGTGTGCGCGGAACGCCGCGGAGAAGATCTCGTCCTCCATGCACGAGAAGTGCAGCTTGCTGTAGACAGGTGCATTCGTGGCCGCGCGGATGTCGGGGACGGTAGGGCCCAACCCTTTCGGGTATTGCTCTGTCAGCATTGTTGGCACGTTGATTTCGTTTGCAGCGGCCATCAACGTGCGGGTGTTGCGAATCGTTCTTGCCGGTGCCTGCATGGCCGGAACCAGACGTTCTTGCATATCTATAACGATCAAAATCGAGTCGGCTGCACGAATTAGCATTTCAACCCTTTCTTCAGCCAGGACTGGCGTCTTTTAGTGTAGGTATTTGGTATACCAGATACCATATTATTGAAGGGTTCGCAAGAAATTTACCATCCTTTGTTACGATGTTCCGTGTTAATATTTTCTACGATAAAAAATATTTGTTCTAAAACAGATAATTAAGCAGCTTGATGTTGGATTCTCGATCAACAATCACCGGAAGTGAAACTTTTCGTTGCCAGATCGTTTTCCTGTGGTCTATGGTATACCAGATATCACGTTGTTGCCGAACCGAAGGAGGGTGAAGGCATGAAGCTGCGCCCCATCGATGCCGGTTTGACATTAAAAGACCATGTCTACGAGATGCTCCGCGAAGCGATCATTGACATGAATATCTATGACGATAGTACCAATCTGCGACTCGACGAGCGGTCTCTGGCCGAGCAGTTGGCGGTGTCACGTACTCCGTTGCGAGAGGCGCTTGCGCGGCTTGAGCAGGATGGGTTCGTTGAGATCCGGCCTCGCAGGGGCGTGTTCGTGTGCCGCAAGTCGCTGACCGAAATACTCGAGATGATCATCGCTTGGGCAGCACTTGAAAGCATGGCGGCGAGCCTTGCTGCGACCCGTGCGACAGACAAGGAAGTCGAGGCGCTGCGCAAACATGCGATGCGTAATTCCGCCAGCTCGGCGCGGGCGGATATCTCTGAATATTCGGATGCCAACATCCAATTTCACCAGATGATTCTCAAGATGTCAGGCTGTACGCTTTTGGAAACAATGGCCGAGGGCCTGTTTGTTCACATGTATGCAGTGCGACGGCGGGCCTTGGAAGAAAGCAACCGTGCGGCCCAGTCGGTCGTGGATCACATGGCCATCATCGAGGCGATCGAGTCTCGGGATGCCGAATTGGCGTCGCGTCTGACCCGAGAGCATACGATGCGGCTGCACGGTCACGTCCGCCGTGTCTGGTACCGGCTTGAAACCGGTGGTCAGCCTGCCTCTCGGGAGGAGCAGAGCTGATGGTGCTTTTGTACGCGGAGCCATTGCGAATGATGCGCGTGCAACGGGGATTGCCCGAATGAACAAGCGCCACTTTGCCATTTGTGCCGGGGGCCTTGCGTTCCGGACAATCGGCGGGGGCGTTCAAGATCAACAGCCTGAAGGGCACACTTTTTAGTTTCTGGGAGGAAACCACATGTCAGTCACCACAGCGCCTTCGAAGTCCGATGTGAACGACGCAACCGCAGAGCCTGTGCTCACCGATGGGTTTCATCTTGTTATTGATGCGCTGAAGCTGAACGATCTTACCACTATCTACGGTGTGCCGGGGATTCCGATCACTGATCTGGGTCGCATTGCGCAGGCCGAGGGCATGCGGGTTATTTCATTCCGCCACGAGCAGAATGCGGGCAACGCAGCGGCCATTGCCGGGTATCTGACGCAAAAGCCGGGTATCTGCCTGACGGTGTCTGCACCGGGGTTCTTGAACGGTTTGACGGCGCTGGCCCATGCGACGACAAATTGCTGGCCGATGATCCTGATCTCTGGCTCTTCGGAGCGCGAAGTGGTGGATTTGCAGCAGGGCGACTACGAAGAGATGGACCAGCTTGCCATTGCCAAACCTCTTTGCAAGGCCGCATACCGCGTCCTGCACGCAGAGGATATCGGGATCGCGGTAGCACGGGCCATTCGGGCCGCCGTGTCCGGACGTCCGGGTGGTGTGTATCTTGATTTGCCGGCAAAGGTGTTCTCGCAAGTCATGGACGCCGAGGCCGGTGCGGCCTCTTTGATCAAAGTCATTGACCCTGCCCCACGTCAGATCCCTGCGCCCGATGCTATCGCGCGCGCTTTGAATGTGCTCAAGACCGCAGAGCGGCCTCTGATCATTCTGGGCAAAGGCGCGTCTTATGCCCAGGCCGACGACGCGATCAAGTCGATGATCGAAACAAGTGGTATCCCGTATCTGCCGATGAGCATGGCAAAGGGTTTGTTGCCCGATGATCATATCCAGTCAGCGGGCGCCGCGCGCTCGATGGTGCTGAAAGAGGCCGATGTGGTTGTGATGATCGGCGCGCGCCTGAACTGGTTGTTGTCTCACGGTAAGGGAAAACAATGGGGGCCTGCGGGCTCCAAGAAGTTCATCCAGATCGACATCGAGCCTCGTGAGATGGACAGCAATGTCGAAATCGTGGCACCTTTGGTCGGGGATATCGGATCGTGTGTCGGGGCATTGCTCGAAGGGATGGGCCAGGATTGGCAAAAACCCTCCGAGGAATGGACCAGTGCGATCCGCGCAAAGGTTGAAAGCAACGTGGCCCGCATGGCGCCAAAGTTGATGAACAACAACTCGCCGATGGATTTCCACAGCGCGCTGGGATCGTTGCGCGAGATCATCAAGGCACGTCCGGATGCAATTCTGGTGAACGAGGGAGCGAATACGCTCGATTTTGCCCGCAGCATCATCGACATGTTCAAGCCGCGCAAACGGTTGGATGTCGGAACTTGGGGTGTGATGGGTATCGGCATGGGCACGGCCATTGCCGCGGCGATCGAAACGGGTAACCCGGTTCTGGCCATTGAGGGCGACAGTGCGTTCGGTTTCTCGGGCATGGAGGTCGAAACGATCTGCCGGTACAACCTGCCGATCTGCATCGTCGTTTTCAATAACAGCGGCATTTATCGGGGCTCTGACGTGAACTCTTCGGGCTCCGACGATGTGGCGCCGACAGTGTTTGTCAAAGAGGCCCGCTATGACATGATGATGGAAGCCTTTGGCGGGACGGGTGTCGTGGCCCGCTCACCTGACGAATTGAGCCGCGCAGTGAATGCGGCGATGGATTCAGGCAAACCCACTTTGGTGAATGCAATAATCGACCCGAATGCGGGTACGGAAAGTGGACGCATCGGCAACTTGAACCCGCAAAGCATCGTGTCAAAAAAGTAACTCGTGCCCTGTTCGGCAAAAGACCAATCTAAAGGATATGCAATGAAAGCGTTAGACGGCATCAAGATCCTCGACTTTACCCATGTTCAGTCGGGGCCGACCTGCACCCAGCTTCTGGCCTGGTTCGGCGCGGATGTAATCAAGGTGGAACGGCCAGGCGTTGGTGACGCCACCCGAAAGCAGTTGGTTGACGTGCCGGGCGCGGATAGCTTGTATTTCACGATGCTGAACCACAACAAGCGGTCGATCGAACTGAACTCCAAAAACGAGACCGGTAAGGAGGTCCTGACCCGCCTGATTGAAACATGTGACGTGCTGGTCGAGAATTTCGCCCCTGGCGCGTTGGACCGTATGGGGTTCAGCTGGGAGCGGATTCAAGAGATCAATCCGCGGATTATCCTTGCCTCCATCAAGGGCTTTGGCCCGGGCAAGTATCAGGATTGCAAGGTGTACGAGAACGTGGCGCAATGTGCGGGTGGTTCTGCCTCGACCACAGGGTTCCGTGATGGTCCGCCAATGGTGACCGGCGCACAGATCGGTGACAGTGGCACGGGCCTGCACCTGTGTCTGGGAATTGTGACTGCCTTGTTCCAGCGTGAAAAATCGGGACGTGGGCAAAAAGTAACAACTGCAATGCAGGACGGTGTTTTGAACCTCACGCGGGTCAAACTGCGCGATCAGCAGCGTCTGGATGCCGGCCCGCTGACCGAATACAGCCAGTTCGGCGAAGGCGTGCCGTTCGGCGACGCGACCCCGCGTGCGGGCAATGACAGTGGCGGTGGCCAGCCGGGCCGGATTTTGAAGTGCAAAGGCTGGGAAACCGACCCCAACGCGTACACTTATTTTATCTGTCAGGCCGCAATCTGGGGCAAGGTGTGCGATGTGATCGACGCGCCCGAGTGGAAGACCGACGAAGGATTTGCCACTCCGCCGGCGCGACTGGACAAGCTCAACCAGATTTTCGAACGGATCGAGCAATGGACCATGACCAAGACCAAATTCGAAGTGATGGACATTTGCAATCCGCATGACATTCCGGTCGGGCCGATCCTGAGCACCAAAGAGCTGATCGAGGATGAGGGCCTGCGGGCAACCGGTACGATTGTGGAATGTGATCACCCCGAGCGTGGCCGTTACGTCAGTGTGGGCTGCCCGATCAAACTGTCGGACAGTTCGGTCGAGGTGGAACGTTCGCCGCTTTTGGGCGAGCACACCACCGAAATTCTGAAGGATGTGTTGGGCTATGACGGAGACGAGTTGGCACGGGTGATCGGATCTGGTGCCGTCGGCAACGTCAAAATAGCAGCAGAGTAAAACCACCGGAAAAAGCATACGAGAGGCCGGCGTCAGACCGGCCCTCGAACCTAGAAAGGGAGAGAGAACGATGCGGATCGTTGTTCACGGACAGCAGGCCTTCGGCAAGGCGGTTCTTGAGAAATTGTTGGAGCGGGGCGAAGATATTGTCGCTGTCTGCTGTGCGCCCACCAAAGAGGGCAAACCCGAGGATGTATTGGCGGTATTTGCCCGCGAGCAGGGACTGCCCGTGCATCAACCGGCATCCTGGAAATCGCCAGAGGCGCTGGAACTGATGCAGAGCTTTGACGCCGATGTGTGCATGATGGCCTATGTGCTGTTGTTTGTGCCCGAAGCGGTACGCGACGCTCCGAAATACGGCACTTTCCAGTACCATCCGTCGTTGTGCCCGCTGCATCGGGGACCTTCCTCGATCAACTGGCCGATTGCGATGGGAAAGACGCAAACCGGTCTCACGATTTTCTGGCCGGATGACGGTCTGGACGAAGGCCCGATCATGTTGCAGAAAACCTGCGAGATTGGTCCGGACGACACAATTGGCGACGTCTATTTCAAAAAGCTGTTTCCGATGGGTGTCGATGCGATGCTCGAAGGGCTGGACCTTGTAAAGGCCGGTGTGATCCTCAAGCATGATCAACGGCTTGTGGACGGGTCATACGAGAGCTGGTTCAAGAAGGCTCTGGTCGAGATCGATTGGGCCAAGCCGGTTGCAGAGGTCTATAACATGATCCGCGCAGCCAACCCTGCCCCCGGCGCCTGGAGCACGTTTGCTGACGCGCAAGTGCAAATCTACGACAGTGCCAAACTGGAGGGGGACGGAACTCCGGGTGTAATTGTCGATGTGTCGGACGCCGGTGTTACCGTGCAGGCCGATGGCGGCCGGATATTGATCAAACGTGTTCGCCCAGCGGGCGAAGGCAAAATGCCGGCAAGTGACTGGGCGGCTGCGGCTGGCCTGTCTGCCGGTGCAACATTTAACGCCTGAACTCTGGCGCACACAGAAAGTACCTAACATGTCCGATATTGAAATTGCCCGCAAAGCCAACAAGAAACCCATTCAGGAAATCGGCGCGAGGCTTGATATCCCGACCGAGCACCTGCTGCCTTTTGGTCACGATAAGGCCAAGGTTTCAGAGGAATTCATCAAATCCCTGTCCGACCGCAAAGACGGCCACCTTATTCTGGTGACAGCCATCAACCCGACCCCGGCCGGCGAGGGTAAGACCACGACGACTGTTGGTCTTGGCGATGGTTTGAACGCGATCGGTAAAAAGGCCGCGATCTGTATCCGCGAAGCCTCGCTTGGTCCGTGTTTCGGGATGAAGGGCGGTGCTGCGGGTGGCGGTTATGCTCAAGTCGTTCCGATGGAAGAAATGAACCTGCATTTCACGGGCGACTTTCACGCGATCACCTCTGCGCACAACCTTTTGGCGGCGATGCTGGACAACCACATCTACTGGGGCAACGCGCTTGATATCGATATCCGTCGTGTGGCCTATCGTCGTGTGATGGACATGAATGACCGTGCTCTGCGCGATATCGTGGTCAATCTTGGTGGTGTGGCGAACGGCTTTCCACGCCAGACCGGTTTCGATATCACGGTAGCTTCAGAGGTCATGGCTATCTTGTGCCTGTCCAATGATCTGGCCGATCTTGAAAAGCGTCTGGGCGATATCATCGTTGCCTATCGCCGCGACCGGACCCCGGTTTATTGCCGCGATCTGAAGGCAGATGGCGCAATGACGGTGCTGTTGCAGCAAGCGATGCAGCCCAATCTCGTGCAGACGCTGGAAAACAATCCGGCGTTCGTGCATGGCGGCCCGTTTGCCAACATCGCCCACGGGTGTAACTCGGTTGTGGCGACGACAACGGCCCTTAAACTGGCTGATTATGTCGTCACAGAGGCGGGTTTCGGCGCCGATCTGGGTGCCGAAAAGTTCATGAACATCAAGTGCCGCAAGGCAGGTCTGAAGCCTGAGGCGGTCGTGCTTGTGGCAACGGTACGTGCGATGAAGATGAATGGCGGCGTGACCAAGGCCGATCTTGGTAACGAGAATGTTGCCGCAGTTCAAAAAGGCTGTGCCAACCTTGGTCGCCACATCGAGAACCTCAAGCAGTTCGGCGTGCCGGTTGTCGTCGCGATCAACCACTTTGTAGCGGATACCGACCACGAAGTGGAGGCCATCAAAGAATACGTCGCGTCGCAGGGATCAGAGGCGATTTTGTGCAAGCATTGGGCCAAAGGTTCGGCCGGCATCACCGATCTTGCAACACGCGTGGTCGAGATTGTCGAAAGCGGCGCGGCGCAGTTTGCACCGCTGTATCCCGACGAAATGCCGTTGTTCGAAAAGATCGAGACAATTGCAAAGCGGATCTATCGTGCTGACGAGGTGCTGGCCGACAAGAAAATCCGCGATCAGCTCAAGCAGTGGGAAGAC
>JBLIFE010000104.1:0-7404 GCA_047633515.1 Paracoccaceae bacterium
GATGGCAAACCTTTCGTCACGTGGTGCTGCCGATCATTGCGCCCAGCCTGATCGGGGTTGCCCTGTTCGGCTTTACGCTCTCGTACGACGAGTTTGCCAGAACGCTGATGACAGCGGGGTCGTACAACACTCTACCACTCGAGATTTTTGGCATGACGACCAACGTCACCTCGCCTGTACTTTACGCCTTGGGAACGCTGACTACGATCTTTTCGCTGGTCATCATCGGGATTTTCCTGATCATCGCCCTGTGGTCGCAACGCAAGCAATCCAGACAAGGCTCCGATGCTGGCAAGGGGTTGGTCTAAGTCATGCGCATTTCCGTCATCAACCCCAATGCGACCCGCTCAATGACCGAAAAGATTGTCGTGGCGGCGCGTGCCGCATCGCCACTGGACGTGGAAATCGAGGGCCGTACCTGCGTCGGGGCGCCCGCGTCCATTCAGGGACCCGATGATGGCGACGCCGCCCTGCCCTTTGTCCTGGAGCAAATCGCTGAAGCCGAGGCAGGTGGAGCAGACGCCTGCATCATCGCATGTTTCGATGATACCGGCCTTTTTCCGGCGCGACAGGTTGCAAATATTCCAGTCGTCGGCATCGGTGAGGCCGCGTTTCACGTCGCCATGCTTTTGGGTCACCGGTTCAGCGTTGTGACAACCCTGTCGATCTCGGTTCCGGTGATCGAGGCAAACATCGTCGCCTACGGGTTGGAAAGCCATTGCGCCCGCGTCAGAGCCAGCGAGGTGCCCGTTCTAGATCTTGAAAAACCCGGCTCTGACGCGCGCGTTAAAGTCTCGAACGAGGTGGCACGTGCGCTGGCCGAAGATAACGCAGGCGCAATCGTTCTGGGCTGTGCGGGAATGGCCGATCTGGCTGCCGATTTGGCAAAACAGCACGGCGCCCCCGTGATCGACGGCGTAGCGGCGGCGTGCGGGATGGCGGCGGCCCTCGTCCGGCTCGGACCCGGGGTGCGCACCCGCAGGCGCGCCCCTTGAACGCTCTGTCGCTCGCACCACCCATCACAAAACAGGAAACGGAAAAATGACCCAGAAGAAAATCATGTGTGCATTTGGCACGGACATCGACTCTGTTGCCGGATGGATCGGCTCTTATGGCGGGGGCGACTCGCCGTCTGATATCCAGCGCGGAATTTTCGCGACCGAAGTCGGCATTCCGCGCCTGCTGAAATTGTTCAAGAAATACGACCTTCAGACAAGCTTTTTCATCCCCGGACACAGCCTTGAGACATTTCCCAAAGAAATGCAGATGATCGTTGATCAGGGCCACGAGGTTGGCGCACATGGCTATTCGCACGAAAACCCCGTCGCAATGACCCCGACCCAAGAGGAAGACGTACTGGTCAAATCCATCGAGCTGATCGAAAAGCTGACTGGAAAGTCGCCGCGCGGCTATGTGGCGCCGTGGTGGGAAATGTCGAATTCGACTGCGGCCCTTTTGCAGAAATACGGGTTTTCCTATGATCACAGTCAAGGCTACCGTGATTTTCAACCGTTTTATGCCCGTGTGGGCGACGAATGGACGACCATCGACTACACAAAAGCTGCTGAAAGCTGGATGAAGCCGTTGGTGCATGGCAACGAGATCGACCTCGTTGATATTGCCGCCAACTGGTACGTTGATGACCTGCCGCCGATGATGTTCATCAAAAAGTCACCCAACAGCCACGGGTTTGTGAACCCGCGCGACATCGAGCAGATGTGGAAGGACCAGTTCGACTGGGTCTACCGCGAGATGGATTACGCGGTTTTTGCGATCACCATTCACCCCGATGTGTCGGGCCGCCCGCAGGTTCTGTTGATGCTCGAGCGGTTGATCGAGTATATCAAAGGCCACGAGGGCGTCGAATGGATGCCGTTCGAAGCGATCGCCGATGATTTCCGCGCCCGCTTCCCGTTCGAGGGCGACGCCCGCCCCGAGGTCATCTGACCTCCTTGATGAAAGGACTGCGCCATGTGTGCCAATTGCGGGTTTCCTGCGGCCGCCGGACATTGGACCGAGGCAGGTTCGGTCACGGCCACGGACCGGATGCGCGCCCGTTACCGGCGCGCTCAGGTTCTGAACACCGTGTTGCCGGCCTTCGGGTTGGCAGCACATGACGACGGACAGGTCCCCGGCATCGCGCTGTCCTCTTCGACGGGCGACAGTGCGCGTGCCACGGACCTTGAACAGTTCTGGATCCTCGCCGAGAAAATGACCGGTCACGCCATTGACCCGCTTGATCCGCGCTTGCTCGCCCTGACCGTTGCCCGCTGAGATCCCCGCCGAGGGGCGGATGCGGCTCACGGTTCTGGGTGGCTACCTTGGTTCGGGCAAATCGACGTGGTTGCGCCATCAGCTTTACGCCCAAACCTTTGGGCGTGTGCATGTCATCGTGAACGAGGCCGCCGAAGTTCCTGTTGACGACGTTCTGTTGGGGGCTGCGCAAAACCTGACTGTTCTGGCGGGCGGTTGCGTGTGTTGCGACGCGCGCGAGGCGTTGATTTCCGCACTACGGGATCTGTGTGACCGGCGCACGCGGGCGGGTGCTGATCCGGTTGATCACATCGTTCTGGAAACAAGTGGTCTGGCCGATCCCGCCCCGATTGTTACGGCGTTTCTGAAAGACCCTATTCTGGTCCATCACATCGTTCTGAGCGAGATTGTAGTCGCTGTGGACGGGATGCACGCGCTTGAGCAGCTGCGCGACGAGCCATTGGGACGCCAGCAGATCGAGGCCGCAGACCGTCTGATCCTTACCAAATCCGACATCGCCCCTGCGGCATCGCTGGCACAATTAATCGCAACCTTGCGGCGGCTCAATCCCGGCGCGTCTATCGGGGCGGCGCACAAAGGCACGCAAGTACCCCTTCCCGAGGTGCCGTTGGGAACCAAAATCGCCGTTTTACCCGACAGCAACCCACAAGAGCCGGTAACGCCCACACGCCTGCAAATCGATCCGGCCATCGACTGGACCGCCTTTTGCGTCTGGCTCTCGGCCCTGTTGCACGCACGCGGGCACGACATCGTGCGTGTCAAAGGGGTCGTACAAACGCCAAGCGGCCGGCTGTTGGTGCAATCGGTGCGACGCATTGTGCAATCCCCCGAAATCCTGCCCGCCAATACGGCTGGTGATGCCGGCAATGACAATGTGGTGGTGTTTATCGGACGCGGATTTTGCCGCAATGATCTGCAACGCTCATTGGAATACTTTGCCGGACACACGCCCTAGACCAGAAAAGACCGCTTTCTTTTAACGTGTGATAACACTTTCATCCGGTCAAAAATCCGAAGCCTTAGTGTGATCGAACCGGAAATCCACTTTTTTCGGCGTCTTATCATCGCAGTTTGTGCACCACCTGTGGACCTTGCTCTCTACATTGGCTAAAGCCCGAATAACCCCAATAAAAGGCTTGATTATCATGGTTGATCAGAACTCCCCCGATATTGTGTATACCAAAGTAGACGAAGCGCCCGAGATGGCGTCGGTATCGTTCCTGCCGATCATCCGCAGCTTTACCGCGCCCGCCGGAGTAAGCATCGGCACCCGCGATATTTCGCTGGCCGGACGCATCGTTGCAGCCTTTCCGGAGAACCTGACCGAGGCACAACGTCAGTCCGATGATCTGGCCGTGCTGGGTGATCTGGTCAAAACGGCCTCTGCGAATGTTATCAAACTGCCCAACATCTCGGCCTCTATGCCACAGCTGGTTGCCGCCCTCAAAGAGCTTCAATCCCAAGGCTACGACATCCCCGACTTCCCAGAAGCGCCTGTTACGGATGCCGAAAAAGAAGTGCGCGCGCGTTTCGATGCCATCAAAGGCTCTGCCGTGAATCCGGTGCTGCGCGAAGGCAACTCGGATCGGCGTGCCGCGAAGGCCGTGAAAAACTATGCCATGGCCAACCCCCATTCGATGGGCACATGGAGCAGCGACAGTAAGACCCATGTCTCGACCATGTCGGCCAATGACTTCCGCTCGAACGAAACATCCGTCACTCTGGCGCAGGCCGGCACAGCACGGATTGAATTGGTGGGGCTGGACGGATCGGTCACTATCCTGAAGGATGCGGTACAATATCCCGCAGGAACAGTCGTTGATGCCACGTTCCTGTCAGCCAAGGCGCTTGATGCATTTCTTGCCGACCAAATCGAAGCCACAAAGAACGAGGGAATCCTGTTTTCACTCCACCTCAAGGCGACGATGATGAAAATCTCCGACCCGATCATCTTTGGCCACGCGGTCAAGGCATTTTTGGCGCCGGTTTTCGACACTTATGCCGAGCCGCTTGCCGCTGCGGGCGCACACCCGAACGCGGGCCTTGGCGATTTGTTCGACCGTGTTGCCGGCCTGCCTGAAAAAGACGCCATCATGGGCGATATCAATGCCATCATGGAAAATCGCCCACCGCTTTACATGGTGGATTCAGATAAAGGCATCAGCAACCTGCACGTGCCCTCGGACGTGATCATCGACGCGTCGATCCCCGCCTTGATCCGTGCTGGCGGCAAGGGCTGGGGTCCTGACGGTGCCGAAGCCGACGCAAATTGCGTGATCCCGGACAGCTCGTATGCTGCTGTTTATGACGAAGCAATCAAGTATTGCAAAGAAACCGGCGCCATCGACCCCACCACCTGCGGCACGGTACAAAACGTCGGGCTGATGGCCCAAAAAGCCGAAGAATACGGCTCGCACCCGACAACGTTCGAGATCCCGTTCGACGGCACAGTCCGCATGGTGATGGACAGCGGCGGTGTGATCCACGAGCATGACGTTGAAAAAGGCGACATCTGGCGCTCGGCCTCGGCCCGCAGAGCACCGATCGAGGATTGGGTTCAGTTAGCCATCGACCGCCAAAAGGCCGAAGGCTGTCAGGCGATCTTCTGGCTGGATGAAGCCCGCGCCCACGACGCAGAATTGATCAAATACGTCAAGCCACTGTTGGCCGCCGCTGGTTTGACAGACAGCTTCCAGATCCTCGCTCCGCGCGAGGCCACGCGCCTGTCCTTCGAAACCATCCGCAACGGGGACACCTCGATCGCCATTACCGGCAACGTGCTGCGCGATTATCTGACCGATCTGTTTCCGATCCTCGAACTTGGCACCTCTGCCAAGATGTTGTCGATCGTGAAACTGATGAACGGTGGCGGCATGTTCGAAACCGGCGCCGGCGGCTCGGCCCCCAAACACGTGCAGCAATTGGTCAAAGAGAACCACCTGCGGTGGGATTCACTTGGCGAATTCTGCGCCCTAGGGGAGAGCCTCAAGTTTCTGGCAACGGTAAAAGGCAATGCAAAGGCAAAGGTGCTAGGTGATGCCGTCGATATCGCAACTCAAGGTATCCTTGACAAAAACCACTCCCCTAGCCGGCGCGTCGGACAACCAGACAACCGTGACAGCCACTTCTACTTTGCGCTTTATTGGGCGCAGGCATTGGCAGACCAACCACACGATGCCGAGCTGGCTGCGCATTTTGCTCCGGTTGCTGCGGCGCTTTCCGACAACGAAGCGCAAATCGTGGCCGACTTTGCAGCCGCTCAAGGCAAGCCGGCCGATACTGGTGGATATTACCATACCGATGCGGCAAAGACCGAAATGGTGATGCGCCCTTCGGCAACCTTCAACCGCATTATCGGATAATCAAAGTAGTCGCACAGCCCCGCTGGATCAAATCCCGGCGGGGCTGTTGCATCGTCTAGGGTCATAAATTTCCGTCTCACCGCATGTCGAAGCGCCGTGGAGGATTTACAAAGCAGGCATCTGTGGGACCTCGTGCATTTTCAGGTTAACCACCCTTGAAGCACAAGATTTTGGTGGCAACACGCACCGCTCTATCCGACCCAAGCACAGCGCCGCGCGTCTGTTCAAAATGACACGCAAAAACACCCGCGGGAAAGAACCCCGACAGCACGTTCCGTACTGTTTTGATGCTGCGCGCATCGACCTGCGGGATACAAAGTGGTTTGCGCATCACCCAGAGATGTTGCCGCGTTCCGGCCAGATTTCAATATTCGACGCCACAGAACCCACCTTGATAGCCCAAAGCGTTGCAAAGCCGGACAGATAGGCAAACGCTGCGGTGTCGCCCCCGAAATCCGGAACCGCAGGACCAGCCCTCAGATCATGAATGCCTGATGTTCAAAGTTTCCGGATGGATCAAAAAACACCTTGCGTTCCGCCTGACAAAGGCTAAAACGCCCCAAGTTACGAATGGTCCCTACCTGCTGCGAAAGACAAAAGGCCACAAAAAGCGCGTAAATTAGCTTGTTTATTTTTGCATTTTTTTGTGTCGCTTTGTTGTTTAAGTACCGCGTTTTTAGGAGTAGATCGGGGCAAGTAACGCTTTCAAGTCCGGGTCAAAAGACCTACAAGACGCTAGAAATGCTGTGGTAGCTCAGTGGTAGAGCACACCCTTGGTAAGGGTGAGGTCGGGAGTTCAATCCTCCCTCACAGCACCATATGTTTTCCTTCAAGATCAAAAAGATAAGTTCTAACGGTGATTTAGGTGATGCTCGGGTCAACACCGAGGTCCTACACCGCTATGGTTTTGCAAATGTCCCGACCCCATAAAAAGCCGACGAGTGGCGTGTAATATTTCCGCCAGATGAATAGCCCCTGGATTTGTAGACGCCTTGCTTGGTAATTTTGGAAGCAAGGAGAACAATATGTCCGGAGCCATTCAGACCGCAGGTTCCTTCCAATGGGCGCCCCGAAAAAAGCCCGCGAAGCTGATGCAACGAGCGCAAGCCTAACTTCACTGTTTGATCTTTGGGAGAAAGATCACGTAGCAAACGGAAAGCCGAAAAAAACCGTCAATGATTTTCACCAGAAGATCAAAAATCTACAATCGTTCTTGGGTCATGATGATGCCAAAAGCGTGACCGGCGAGAACATTGCCGACTGATGTGAGCATCTTCGTCGTAAAAAAATGCTTTCAGCAAAGACGGTTAGAGATAAATATCTTGTGGCTGCCAAGGCAGTTTTTAACACTGGGACCGGCAAGAAAAAGTGGACTGACAATCCCACGACTAGCGTTAAGGTTTCTGTTCCTACAAGGCGAAAGCTGCAGCCTTCGGGATTCACCGATGCCGAAGCAGGGACAATCGTTAAAGCGTCCTTGGAAGACCCAGATACTTTGGGTCGCATGTCAAAACATAACAAATCAGCCATTCGTTGGGTTCCGTAAGAGTTTCCGACCTTCTGTGTTTGAGTGATTTAGCCCATGCTTCACCAACGAAGGAGCATGACGACAATGACGATTTCCAAAGAATTACTGGACGAACTGGAGCTGTCACGGTTGTGTTCCGGTCAGGTGCTCATGTTAAGCGGCCTTTCGTTCGAAGGCCACGGGGCTTTTCCAGCCCAATGCTGAATGCCGACGACGCGGGTTGTAGAAGCCGTTGATGTA
>JBLIFE010000105.1:0-7357 GCA_047633515.1 Paracoccaceae bacterium
ACTTCCCATAGATCGACATCGGCGACCTGCCACCCCAGTTTGTCCAGCAGTTTTCGGGTGGCCGGAACAGGGGCAGTCGTGAACCATCCGGGGGCCTGTGCATGGCTGGCGTGACCCAGCACACGGGCCCGCACCGTGATCCCGGCATTGTCATGCACAGTGTCTGCGCGAGCCAGCACCAGCGCGGCAGCCCCGTCGGAAATGGACGAAGCATTCGCAGCCGTCACAGTGCCGTCCTTCCGAAACGCGGGCTTGAGCAGGGGTATCTTTTCGGGGCGGGCGTTTTGCGGCTGTTCATCCCGGCTGATGACTGACGCGCCACCACGACCCTGTACGGTTACAGGAGCGATCTCGGCGGTGAATGCGCCGCTTTGATCGGCCTCAAGCGCGCGCGACAGCGAGCGCAGTGCGTACGCATCCTGTGCTTCGCGGGTGAACTGGAATTTCCCGGCGCAATCCTCGGCGAAGGTGCCCATCAGGCGACCTTTTTCATAAGCGTCTTCCAGCCCGTCAAGGAACATCGAATCGTGCACCTCGGAATGGCCCATCCGCGCGCCGGCCCGCATCTTGGGCAGCAGATACGGTGCGTTGCTCATGCTCTCCATGCCGCCGGCCACGATCACACTGGCATGGCCCAGAGCGAGCCTGTCAAACGCCAGCATGGCAGTCATCATGCCCGAACCGCACATCTTATTCAGTGTGGTGGCAGGGACAATGTCGCCCAAGCCTGCCTCGAAACCGGCCTGACGGGCAGGGGCCTGCCCTTGTCCTGCCGCAAGGACACAGCCCATCAAAAGTTCATCCACGGCGGGATTTCCGGCCTGCGACAAGGCCGCCCGAATTGCCGCTCCCCCCAGAACCGGAGCTGTGAGCGGTGCGAACAGCCCCTGAAACCCTGCTATTGGGGTTCTGGCGGCGCCGGCAATAACAACGTCGTGCATGTCTTGCGTCTTTCTTTGCTCGTTTTGATATCCGACCTGACCTGACCCAACCGGGGCCGGTTTGGGTCAGGACCTGTCGGGAAAGATTCCCGGTCGGGGTGGCACCGATTGGTAACCTTTGTGGCATAGGTGTGTCCATATCTCACTAGGAAGGGAAGCCCGTGATGCAGTTGATCCCCCAGGCCCATGGCAACACCATTGTTGTGCAGGTGGATGCCACACGCATCGACGCGTCTGTTGCGATCCAGTTCAAGGACCGCATGCGCGAAGTCACCGACGCGGGAACGCAACGGCTGGTTCTTGATCTTGCATCGGTCGATTTTCTGGACAGTAGCGGATTGGGCGCTTTAGTTGCAGTAATGAAGTACGCTGGCAAGGAACGGCAATTCGAATTGGCCGGCTTGAGCCCGAGTGTCGCCAAAGTCATGCAGTTGACGTGTTTGGACCGTGTCTTTGTTATTTTTGCTACGGCCAGTGATGCGCTTGCGAGCGATAGTGATGCAGCTTAGGGCGCTGAGGCGCGCCAGAACTTTTGGGTCCATGACCCGTACCGGTGGCATCGATGATAGGCACGGGACACAAACAGTCGAAGTTCAACGCGTGGATGATCGTGTGACCTTTATTCTGGATAGTACGCCGCTGGATGTTCGCAAAACACTTGTGGCGTTGGCGGGTTCGCGTGAGATGCAGCGTTTGTCGCGTGAATCTCTGGGGCGGGTTCAAATTGTGCTGGGCGAATTGCTTAACAATGTGGTCGAACATGCGTATGAAAATCAGGCTGGCGGATTTGTGCAGCTGGATGTGTGGGTCTGTGACGGATTGCTGAAGTGTCGACTGCAGGATGGGGGAAAGCCAATGCCCGAGCTGACGGCTCCCGACGGGGTACTCCCACCGACAACAAATCAGTTTGATATGCTGCCCGAAGGGGGGTTTGGTTGGTTCTTGATCCACGAACTCACCCACGACCTGTATTATGACCGCGTGAACGATAAGAACTTACTGAGCTTTTCGTTGCCGCTGTAACCCGCAGAACTGGAACAGTGCGTTGCGCTATAATCTTGCGCCTGCGATAGGGGCATCCGGGGCTTTCTTGCGTTTGACTTTTCCTCTTTAGTGATGGCCGCGTGCCGTCAGGATCACGGCCCAAGCCGCATCCAATGCGCCGCAACATTGCCCCAATCAAACCCGATATTGCCCCATTCGAACCAAATTATTGCCACGGGCGCCGATTATTCTGGTCGGGTAGCTGAGAAGCTTCCCTCGGCGCCGTGTCTTTATTGCCCCCACCCAGTACACGGCGCCGAGGAAAATCCAGCCTTCCCCCTTTCGTTCCTGTCTACAGTTTTTCCTGTTTTGGGATTTATGTCTTCAATCCGGTGGCGCGGTGCGGTATCCCCGCGTCCAGCACTTGTGTGCCTGTCATCAAGGGTGCACGTTCGGCTTTGATGATTGAATTCAATATTCGGAGGACGCATGCGCGATTTTCACCAACCCGGCCGTTCGGCGGTCTTTGCTGCCAACGGAATGTGCGCGACATCGCATCCTCTGGCGACGTTCGCGGCGCTTGAGATTCTCAAAAACGGTGGCAATGCAGTGGATGCCGCTATTGCCGGAGCGGTGCTGCTTGGCATTTGCGAGCCGCAGATGACGGGCATTGGCGGCGATTGCTTTGTGCTGGTCAAGCCGGCGGGGGGCGAGGATATCGTGGCCCTGAACGGCTCGGGGCGTGCACCGGCCGCCTCTGATGCGGCAGCATTGCGTGCGGCAGGCCACAAGACAATCTCTTCGCTGTCGGCCCACTCGGTGACAATGCCTGGTGCTATCGACGCGTTTTGTAAATTATCCGAGCGATTCGGAACACTTGGAATGCCCGATTTACTTGCCCCTGCAACTCATTACGCCCGCGAAGGGGTGCCGGTTGCGCCGCGCGTGGCGTTCGACTGGATCGAGGCTGCCAAGCGGCTTCAGGGCAAGGCCAAAGAGCTTTTTCTGGTGAATGGCGAGATACCGCAAACCGGTCAAGTGTTCCGCGCACCTTTGCAGGCGGCGGCTCTTGAGGCGATTGCAACTCATGGGCGTGACGGGTTCTACAAAGGGCCGGTTGCCGAAGATATCGTGGCGTGTCTGCGTGCTGCGGGGGGCTGTCACACGCTTGATGATATGGCCAATGTCGAATCCACTTGGGAAGAGCCGATTTCTGGCCCTTACCGTGATCTGGAAGTCGTCGAGCATCCGCCCAACGGCCAAGGGGCCGCAGCCTTGTTGCTGGCCGATATCGTGGCGCAATTCGATGTCGCCAGCATGGACCCGTTCGGAGCGTTGCGCACCCATATCGAGGCCGAAGCGACAAAGCTGGCGTATGATGCGCGCAACCGTTTCCTTGCTGATCCCGCCTATATGCCGGACCCCAACAGGCTGCTTGACCCTGAGCTGGGGGCAAAGCTGGCGGCTCTTATTGATCCTAAAAAGGCAATGGGCTCTCCGACGACCTTGTCGGAATCGGTGCACAAGGAAACGATCTATATCACGGTCGTTGACAAGAACCGGATGGCAGTGTCGCTAATTTATTCCATTTTCGATGACTTCGGATCGGGGCTTGCCACCGATAAATTCGGCATTTTACTGCACAGCCGTGGTGCCGGTTTCAACCTGACCGAGGGGCATGCAAACGAGCTTGGCGGGAACAAGCGCCCCATGCACACGATCATTCCGGGCATGTTGCGCCAGAATGGCCGCGTGTTGATGCCCTTCGGTGTGATGGGCGGCCCGTATCAGGCCACAGGTCATGCACGGTTTGTCAGCAATATCGCCGATTATGGCATGGATCTACAAACAGCCATAGACAGCCCGCGCGCCTTTGCGTGGGATGGCGACCTGCGGCTGGAGCGGGGATACGCGCAAGGCGTCTGGCAGGAATTGAGTGACATGGGCCATAACGTTACCTTGCCGCCAACTGCCATTGGCGGTGCACAGGCGATCAGGATCGATCCCGAAACCGGTGTTCTGGAAGGGGCATCGGACCCGCGCAAGGATGGTGCCGCGCTGGGCTATTGATGACGCATATTTGACAGGGTCAGGCGGTGCCTTGCCCTGTCACGCCGCCTCGCGACGTGAGGCGGCGTATCCGCAAAGAGTCTGTGGGGGCCTAGGGCCTTCGGACTTTCAGGATTCCCATTTGGCATGATTTCTGATTCAAACTTCAAAAATAATGGTTTGAATGAACGAGCAGCGGTTTGTGCTGTCGGACATCTTGTGGCAGCAGCTTGAATCGCATCTTCCGGGTAAGGTCAGTGATGCCGGAGTCCCATCAAAGGACAACCCCTTGTTTCTGGAGGCGGGTGCGCACCGGGTCGCCGTGGCGCGACCTGCCGCCTCTTTGGTCGCTGGAACAGCCAGTTCCGGCGGTTTCGCCAGTGGGCCCGGCCGGGCGTATCCGAGAGTCTTTTCAAAGCGATGAGCAGCGATCCCGACCTCGAATATGCTCTTATTGATGGCACAATCGTTCAGGTCCACTAAAAGGCAACCGGCGCAAAAGGGGGACTCAAGCTCAGGCCATCGGGCGCTCGCGCGTCGCACTGACGACCAAGATCGTGGCGCTGGTGAACGTGCTTGGCAACTTGGTTCGATGCGGGCTGGTTGTTACAAGACCTCGGCACGCGCGGCGCAACCGCCGTTATCCCGCCCAAAGCCAACCGCAAAATCCAGCGCGACTATGACAAGGAGGTATACAAATAGCGGCATCTGGTGGAGAGATACTTCGCAAAGATCAAAGAATTCAGGGCTATAGCCACGCGGTACGACAAAACAGATTGCAGCTACGCCGCTTGTTGGAACCTAGCTGCAACGCTGACTGCATCAAAGTGAATGTCCACAGGCCCTAGTTCAATTGAAAGTGAAGCGGATAGATGCCGTTTTCGAACTCGCCGAACAGGTCATCAAGATCGGGGTGATCAATCGGTTCACCGGAATTATCCTGAACAAGGTTTTGCTCGGACACATACGCCACGTAATAGCTTTGATCGTTTTCTGCCAACAGGTGATAGAATGGCTGTTCTTTTGCGGGGCGACTGTCTTCGGGAATGGCATTGTACCATTCATCGGTATTCGAGAACATCGAATCAACATCGAACACAACACCCCGAAAAGGGTGCTTGCGGTGACGGACAATTTGCCCAAGATGAAATTTGGCGTGTGATTTAAGCATAGTTTCGAACTCCTAGTCCGTGTGAATACCGCCAAATCGGTACAATTGTCCATCCGACAGGCAAAATTTTCAACAAACACTCCGTGATCGGACGCAGTGGGTGAACCTGGCGTTCGTGGTCAAAGGGTTGCACTTCGAAATTGCCATCGACAGTGCTTTGCCTTTGCGTCCAGATCGACTAAATTGTCTTCAAAATAATGAAAGCGAGTAGCAGGATGAGCAGGATCCTTTACCTTTGCCTTCTGGTGGTTTTGGCCGGCTGTGGTGGTGGAAGTGGCAGTCCGCCGCGCGACCTTGATAACGCGTGCAGTATTGTGCGTGAACGACCGCAGTATTTGCGGGCGTTTCAAGCGGCGGAACGGCGTTGGGGCGTGCCGGTGCATGTGCAGATGGCTACAATCTATCAGGAAAGTAAATTTATCAGTAACGCGCGCACGCCGCATCGTTATGCGGTGGGTGTTATCCCGATGGGACGGCAAAGTTCCGCTTATGGCTATTCTCAGGCGCTTGATGCGACGTGGCGTGAATACGAGCGCAAAATTGGCGGGCGTGGTGCAAAACGGAACCGTATCGACGATGCGACTGACTTCATGGGGTGGTATATGACCCAGAGTCGGGACAAGAACGGCATTGCTCTGTCTGATGCGCGCAACCAGTATCTAGCGTATCACGAAGGGAACACAGGTTTTAGGCGGGGCAGTTTCAATTCAAAGCCGTGGCTGTTGCGTGTGGCCGGAGAGGTTTCTGCACGGTCGCAGCTTTACCGCACCCAGTTACAGGGCTGCTCACGTCGATGAAAACGCTTTAGCGTTGCCGCTGTTTGATCTCGTGGGTGATGTCAAACAGGAACGCTGACAGCGGCATGCCTTTGGTCATCGACTCAAGCATAACATTCGTCTGCCCACCGCCTTCGTCGGTTATCACCCATTGGCGTAAGGTGGTGGGGTTGGACGAAAAAATCAGATCAATCGAGCCATATTCAGGGTGCTCGGGGTCCTGTGCCGTGATGACCGTGCTGGATCCGTCGCTACGCAGGCCGGTTACCATTTCGGCGCGGGTCAGATCGACCTTGCGTGCAAGGATAAGGTTCAACGGCGTGCGGCGCAGTGGAAACTGTTGTGGTGCAATGTCGGACTTGCTGTCGAAAATGGCCACCTGTCCGCCACCGGTAACAACCAGAGCCGCCGCAGGTTGATCATATTCGAAACGGGCACGGCCGGGGCGCTTGAGGAAAAGCGTCCCCGTAGAGGTCGATCCGTCCGAATTGACTTGGGTAAACGGCGTTTGGGCGGTCGTCAACGTGTTCAGGTAACGAGACACTTCCTCAAGCGAGAGCGCCTGCTGCGCGCTTGAGGGCAGGGCGAGAGCTATCCACAAGGACAGCGCAACAAGAGGGCGGGCTATAATCATAAACATAAGATAACGCTTCTGTGGCGACTTTGCATCCCTGCTCCGATCACAGGGGCGCGATCTGCGGTAATTTATGGAATGGCATCGCTGTTGCAGATCAGTTCTGCTCGGGGATCAAAACCTCGCGTTTGCCGACGTGGTTGGACGAGGATACCACCCCCTGATCCTCCATTTGCTCCACAAGTCGTGCGGCCTTGTTGTAACCGATGGAGAGTTTGCGCTGGATGTAGGAGGTCGAACATTTGCGATCCCGGATCACAATGGCCACCGCCTGATCATAAAGTGCGTCCTCGCCGTCGGTATTGCCACCAAGCCCCAGCACCTGATCGATGCTGCTTTCCTTGTCTTCGTCAGGGCCGTCCACAACACCGTTGATATATTCTGGGTTTCCAAAAGATTTCAGGTGATTAACGACTTCCTCGACCTCTTCGTCACTGACAAACGGGCCGTGGCAACGGGTGATTTTACCTCCCCCCGCCATGTAAAGCATGTCGCCCATGCCCAAAAGCTGCTCTGCGCCCATTTCGCCAAGGATCGTGCGACTGTCGATTTTCGATGTCACCTGAAAGCTGATCCGTGTCGGAAAGTTTGCCTTTATCGTGCCGGTGATGACATCCACCGACGGGCGTTGTGTTGCCATGATCAGGTGGATGCCGCTGGCACGGGCCATCTGTGCAAGCCGCTGGATACAGGCTTCGATCTCCTTGCCCGCGACCATCATCAGGTCGGCCATCTCGTCGACGATCACCACAATGAAAGGGATCGTCTTGGGGGCGAATTCTTCTGTCTCGAACACCGGCTC
>JBLIFE010000106.1:0-7308 GCA_047633515.1 Paracoccaceae bacterium
TTCGTGACCCAGTATCAATCAAGGCCGTTGCGATGATTGTCAGCGAGCCGCCCTCTTCGATGTTCCGCGCCGCACCAAAGAAGCGTTTTGGCCGTTGCAGAGCGTTCGCATCAACACCGCCGGTCAGCACCTTGCCCGACGATGGCACTACGGTGTTGAACGCCCGCCCAAGGCGCGTGATCGAATCGAGCAAAATAACGACATCACGCTTGTGTTCAACCAACCGCTTGGCCTTTTCGATGACCATCTCGGCCACAGCAACGTGGCGAGTGGCAGGCTCATCAAATGTTGAGGAAACAACCTCGCCTTTGACCGATCTCTGCATGTCGGTGACCTCTTCGGGCCGCTCGTCGATCAGCAGAACGATCAAATAGCACTCTGGATGATTGATCTCGATAGAGTTGGCAATGTTCTGTAA
Organism: Paracoccaceae bacterium; assembly: GCA_047633515.1. Classification (GTDB taxonomy): domain Bacteria; phylum Pseudomonadota; class Alphaproteobacteria; order Rhodobacterales; family Rhodobacteraceae; genus JBLHUT01. The sequence goes on from JBLIFE010000106.1 coordinate 419, forward strand.
CAAAACAGTCTTACCCGTTCGGGGGGGCGCCACAATCAACGACCGCTGGCCCTTTCCGATCGGGGCCACCAGATCGATGATCCGGGCGGAGCGGTCGCGGATGGTGGGATCAGTCACCTCCATCGTCATCCGCTCGTCAGGATAAAGCGGCGTCAGGTTGTCAAAATTGATTTTATGACGTGACCGCTCGGGATCCTCAAAATTGATAAGTGTCACTTTTGTCATGCAAAAATAACGCTCTGTCTCTCCAGGAGCCTGAATAACGCCATCAACGGTGTCACCGGTACGCAAAGCGTGCAGGCGGATCATGTCCGGCGAAACATAGATATCATCAGGCCCTGACAGGTAGTTGGCTTCAGGTGACCGCAAAAAACCGAAACCGTCCTGAAGCACTTCGATCACGCCGTCGCCTGAAATTTCCCAACCATCTTCGGCTCGTTCTTTCAGGATCGAAAACATAATGTCGCCCTTACGCATCGTTGATGCGTTCTCGATCTCTAGCTCTTCAGCCATTTCCGCCAGTTTTGCCGGCGTCAGTGCCTTGAGTTGTGCCAAGGAGAGTTGCCCGGGCTCTCCGTTTTCCTCATCGGAAACGAGGTCTTCGGAAACGGTGGCATCAGGGTTTTTGATTACATCTGTCATGAGATTTCGTCATCAAACGGCGTCTGGCGCACGTTCATCCATAGCTAAAGGAAAAATACTGGCAGAAGAGCCATTGAGGACGCCGTATAGGGGGCGCTGAGACGCGAGTCAACAAAAGCCTTCACCCATGACACAACGGGCATCAGATGGGGCTGTGTGCGCTAGAACGGGCGGGCAATGACCGAAAAAACGATGACTAACAGCAAAATCGTCGGAACTTCGTTCATTATCCGGTAATCGCGCCCTGTCCGGGTATTCGTTCCCGCAACCAGATCCTTGCGTCGAAGCCCGAGCCAGTGATGAAACCATGTCATTGCGATGACCGAAGCGGCTTTTGTCCATGGCCAGACTGCTGACCAGTCAATGACGCCTGGGATTAACACAAGCAGCAGACCAAATACCCACGTTGCGATCATGGCGGGAGTCATAATCAGCCGAAAAAGTTTCAATTCCATCATTTGGAACAGATCGTCTGTCTCTGATCCGACTGTGACTCGTTCGGTATGATGCACAAACAGGCGTGGCAAATAGAAAATACCAGCCATCCAGGAGATGACTGAGATGACATGCAAGGATTTGATCCAAGGGTACCCTGTGATCAGGATGTCGATGAAAAAGTCAGGCATTCTGGCCCCCTTTGGGCGTGTCCTTCTTAATAAATATAAGAAGATAAAGAAAAGGATGTTGTTGTAGTAGACCCTGTGGATAGTGTGGATTAACGTTTTGCTAACAGGTTTACGCGCATGTGGAAATCTTTCGCAAAATCTAAGTGAAACTCTCACCTGTTGGCATTTTTGTCTATAATTTTCAACATCTTGCAAAAAAAAATTTCCGGTTTGTTCTGTGGATATCTTTGAGGATTAATTTCGGACTTCGCCAGTACAAGGTTTTTTTGGTTTCGAGTTGTCCACGCTGGAAAAATCGTGCGCAAATTGTGGAATGATGGGCATCTTGTCCACCGGGCCGGAATATGAGCAGGTCATGCACACTTGCCAGCCTGAGTCTCTGGCGCGTTTTACACGGAGTTATGCACATGGTTCCTTTGCTTCTTGCTTCGAAATCGCCTGTTCGACAGGACCTATTGCGACAGGTTCGCGTGCCGTTCGAAGTGGTATCGGCCCCTGTTGACGAGGTGGCGTTGCGGGCGTCGATGACGGCTGAGGGGATCAAACCGCGCGACATGGCGGATGCTTTGGCTGAGTTCAAAGCACGCCGCGTTGCGCAGAAACGCCCTGACGGGCTTGTGCTAGCGGCTGACCAGATACTGGAATTCGAAGGTGCGGCGTTAGGAAAGTCGGACAGTCCCGAGCAGGCAGTGGAGATGCTTATGCGGTTACAGGGCAAAAAGCACATGCTTCATTCGGCAGCAGTAATTTTTGATCAAGCAAAGCCGGTTTGGCGCCATGTATCGACCGTGCGCATGACAATGCGAGGGTTGTCGCACACATTTATCGAGGATTATGTTGCGCGTAATTGGGACGCGGTTTCCTATTGCGTTGGTGCATATAAAGTAGAGGCTGAGGGTGCACGCTTGTTTGCCCGTATTGATGGTGACTTTTTTGCCGTGCTTGGTTTGCCACTGTTTGAAATTATATCGTACCTTGGGCTACGAGGAGATATCGAAACATGACGACAAAGATACCTTTGGCGGGTGTGATCGGAGCGCCGGTTGGGCACTCTCGCTCTCCTGCGCTTCACGGGCATTGGTTGGCGGTCAACGGGATCAAGGGGCATTATGTGCCGCTTGAGGTTGCGCCGGGTGACTTGGCAAATGTTCTGCGTATGCTGCCGAAGATAGGCTTTGTCGGTGTTAACGTCACCATCCCCCATAAGGAAAGTATGCTCTTGCTGGCCGATAGTGTAAGCGACCGAGCAGCGCTTATCGGGGCTGCGAACACCATTACCTTCAAGGAAGGTAAAGTATTTGGAGATAATACAGATGGTTACGGGTTTATGGCAAACCTCAGACAAGGCGCCCCGGAATGGGAACCACAGGCGGGCCCGGCGGCCGTGTTGGGCGCAGGTGGTGCGTCGCGTGCTGTTATTTATTCGTTGATTGACGCGGGCGTTCCCGAAATTCGCCTTGCGAACCGCAATCGTTCAAGGGCCGAGGCGTTGCGAAAGGTGTTTGGCCCGAAAGTAAAAGTCATTGATTGGGACAAGACGGATGCGATGTTCGAGGGCGCAAAAATGGTGGTGAACACCACGTCGCTTGGCATGCAGGGCAAGCCGGAGTTTAACCTGTCTCTTGCCAGGCTCAAGGCTGATGCGATTGCGACCGATCTGGTTTATACGCCGCTTGAAACCGGTTTTCTGCGTGCCGCCGCGCAGATCGGATGTAAGACGGTTGATGGTTTGGGAATGTTGTTGCATCAAGGTGCGCCGGGGTTTGAACGCTGGTTCGGTGTGGCACCTGTGGTGGATGCAGCGACGCGCAAGGTTGTTTTGAGTTAATGAAGACACCATTTTTGATCGGCTTGACCGGATCTGTCGGTATGGGAAAATCCACCACTGCCAAGTTGTTTGCAGCCCATGACGATGTTGCTGTCTGGGACGCAGACGCGGCTGTGCACCGCCTTTATGCGCCCTGCGGAGCGGCAGTTGCCCCGATGGCAACGCTGTACCCCGAGGCGATTGTGAACGGTGCAGTTGATCGAAGCAAATTAAAGGACTGGATTGCACAAGACCGTGATGCGCTGCGCAAAATCGAGCAGATTGTGCACCCGTTGGTTGCGGCGGACCGGACGGCGTTTATTGAAAACGCCACCTGCCCTATTCTGGTGCTGGATATTCCGCTTTTGTTCGAAACAGGTACAGATCGTGGCATGGACATGAGTGTTGTGGTGTCTACCAACGCCGCCGAACAAAAACGGCGGGTTCTGGCGCGGCCTAACATGACCGAGGCGCAGTTCGACGCGGTGTTGGCGAAACAGATTCCGGATATTGAAAAACGGATGATGGCGGATGCAGTGATCAGGTCCGAGACTCTAAACGGGGCGCAACAGCAGGTTAACGCGCTTTTGGAAGACCTCAGGAGACAGCGGGATGCGTGAAATCGTAATGGACACAGAGACAACCGGCCTCGACCCGTTTGACGGGCACCGGATTGTCGAAATCGGGGCTATCGAGTTGTTCAACCACGTGCCCACGGGTCGTGTGTATCATCAGTACATCAACCCCAAACGGACCATGCCCAAAGAGGCCTTCGACGTGCACGGGATCAGTGAGGCGTTCCTTGCTGATAAGCCGGTTTTCGCTGATATTGCACAAGATTTTACCGATTTTGTGGGGGATGCCCGACTGGTTATTCACAACGCGTCGTTCGATATGAAGTTCCTGAATGCCGAGTTGGGGTGGTTGAACCGGACCAAGTTACCGATGCAACAGGCGCTTGATACGCTCGCCATTGCGCGCAAGCGGTTTCCGGGCTCGCCTGCGTCGTTGGATGCGTTGTGTCGCCGTTTCGGCATCGACAATTCTGCCCGTGAAAAGCACGGGGCCTTGCTTGACAGCGAGATCCTTGCCGAGGTTTATCTGGAACTGGTCGGAGGACGACAGCCGGATTTCGGCTTGAGGCAGGACAGCAAAAATATCGGTGAGGATGGGCAGGCATGGCGGGCAAAGCCGCGCGTTGTGCCCCTGCCTGACCGGATCAGCAGCAGCGAGCGCGCCGCCCATAAGGCCTTTGTTGAAAAGCTTGGAGACGGCGCGGTCTGGCGTAAATTCGACTTAGGCTGAGGCGACAGGCGTCTCGGTTTTGGCTTTCTCTGCTGCGGCACGTTTTGCCAGCTCGGAGCGGTACATGCCAAGAAAGTCGACGTTCTCGAGGTTCAGAGGCGGGAAGCCACCGTCACGTGTGACGTCACCGACGATGCGGCGAACGTAGGGGAACAACATCCGCGGGCATTCGATCAACAAGAACGGGTGCAACTGCTCGTCCGGCACGTTCTCGATCAGGAAAACACCGCCATACTCAAGCTCGAGCATGAACAATGTGGCACCGCTTGCCTTGTTTTTGGAAGTGATCGAGAACTTCAGCACAACTTCGTACTGGTTTTCGGTAGGGCGCTTTTTCGCATCAAGGTTCACCTGAACCGAAACATCAGGGGTAACTTCGCCCTGAATGCCTTTTTGTGCGACAATGTTTTCAAAAGACATGTCACGGATAAATTGTCCAAGGACCTGCATTTTGACCTGTGCGGGCTCTGGTGCAGCGCCGTTTGCTGTTTCATCAGCCATTTTCGTGTTCTCCGCTGTAGAAATTAAAGATGCGCCTGCGATTATCAGGTCAGGCAAGAGGACTCAATGGCGTGTCCATCCCGAGGGTGGGCCTTGAGTGTTGGAAGGGGCGTCCAGATCAATGATTTCGCCCTCGATAACGGTGGCATTCGGGCCCTTGGGCGCTCCGCCGGAATAGCCTTGGCTTGGTCTGCGCGACTGTCCACTTGCGGCGTGCATCGTGAATTTCGCAGTTTTTAGCCGAGCGCGGATATAGCGGAAAGTCGCCATGCGCACCTGTGGAACCAACAGCGCAAAGCCGATTGCATCGGTGAAAAAACCCGGCGTCAACAAAAGTGCGCCTGAAAACAGGACCATCGCGCCATGTGCCAGAGGCTCGGTCGGGTCACGCATCTCTTGCAAAGAGCGCTGGACCTGCGTCAAAACAGCAAGGCCTTGCTGACGGACCAGCCAAGTGCCGATGATGGCAGTCAAAACGACGATCAATAAAGTGGTCCAAAGGCCTAAAAATGAGCCAAGTTGGATGAACAGCGCGATCTCGATGATCGGAACAGCAACAAAAAGTAGAAAAAGTGGCATTATACTCTCATTTTTCTTTGATGTGCCAACGGTAGACTTGCCGAAGTACGTCCACTACATATGTGAGGTCTATAACAGAAACCAACCCTGCCGTGAAATGAGGACTAAATGAACGCTGCCATAATCCAACTTTTGGTCCTGGCCGGGATCGCACTTTTCCTGATCCTGCGTCTGAAGTCTGTTCTCGGTACCCGTGAAGGCTTTGAAAAGCCTTCGGTGCCCAAGCCGAAAACAGAAGATCCCGCAACCCTTGCACGTCGAGACTTTGAAGTCATCGAAGGTGGCGTGGACCACGATATTACCGATCATGCCAAAGAAGGCTCTGATGCGGCTGATGCGCTTGCGCGTATGAAGGGAGCCGAGCCAGACTTTAACGTGACCGAGTTCCTTTCTGGGGCCAAGGGTGCGTATGAGATGATTCTCATGGCGTTCGAGCATGGTGAGCTTGACGAGATAAAGCCTTTTCTCGGAGAGGATGTTTATCAGACATTCATCGATGTTGTCTCCGCACGCGAAGATCAGGGGCTGACGATCGAGGCAAACTTTATCGGTGTCGGTGAAGTGTCATTGATGGGAGCAACGTTTGACCGCAATACCCGAGACGGCGAGATTACCGTGCGCTTTACCGCAGAGTTGACCTCTGTGGTGCGCGATGCAGAGGGTCAGATCCTCGAGGGTAACCCGAACGAGATCAAGAAGCAGCGTGATATCTGGAGTTTTGCGCGCAAGATGGGCACGGGTAATCCGAACTGGCAACTTGTCGCGACGGGCGAATGATTCAGTCACTTCGGGGGGTGGCCCCAGCCGCCGGCCCGGGGTCCTTGCTTTCTACCGTGCTGGACTAGGGTGATGAATCGCCGGAAACCGCGCGGATTGCGGAATGATGAGAAAGAGTTGTGGAAGCAGGTCGCCGCAACTGCGGTGCCCATGCGCCATGACAAAGTACGGGCGATTGTCGTGGCCCGTGCCGCCGAGTTGCCACAGATGGTGTTGGCCTCTGAGCCTGATTTGTTGCGATCCTTCGAGGTTGGCGCCGGTATTGCGTCAAAACCCTCCGCAAGAGTCAACTATGCTCCGCCGCCTGTTGGGGACACTCACCTTAATATGGACCGCAAGGCGTTTACGCGGCTCAAGCGGGGCAAGTTAAACCCCGAGGGACGGATCGACCTACACGGGATGACGTTGGCGCGGGCGCATGTGGCGCTGAACAACTTTATTTTGAGTGCCCACGGAGACGGCAAGCGGCTGGTCCTTGTGATTACAGGCAAGGGCAAGGACCGCGACGAAGGTGGGCCAATTCCGGCAAAGCGGGGCATTCTGCGCCATCAGGTGCCCGACTGGCTGCGGATGATGCCGCTCGCGCCGATGGTGATGCAAATCACGCAGGCGCATCTGAAGCACGGCGGGGGCGGTGCGTATTACGTCTACCT
>JBLIFE010000107.1:0-7228 GCA_047633515.1 Paracoccaceae bacterium
CACGTGGATTGACCTCGATCAGATAGATAAGGCCATCCTTTACCGCGAACTGCACGTTCATCAGACCCACAACATTCAACCCGAGCGCCAGCGCCCGTGTCTGCTCGCGCAGGCTTGCTACGATATCTGCCGACAATGAATAGGGCGGCAGCGAACACGCGCTATCGCCTGAATGCACGCCCGCTTCCTCGATGTGTTGCATGATGCCCGCCACGTGCACATCCGTGCCGTCGCACAGCGCATCAACGTCAACCTCGACCGCACCCGACAGGTAACGGTCAAGCAACACGGGGCTGTCGCCCGACACCACAACCGCCTCGGAGATATACCGCTCCAGTTGCGGCAGATCACGCACGATTTCCATGGCGCGCCCCCCCAGAACGTACGACGGGCGGATCACTAGCGGATAACCGATTTTTCCGGCAGCGGTAAAAGCCTCGGCATCGGTCGAGGCAATCGCGTTGACAGGCTGCAACAGGCCAAGGTCCTGCACCAGCTTTTGAAACCGCTCGCGGTCTTCGGCAAGGTCGATGGCATCAGGCGAGGTCCCCAAAATCGGGATCCCTTCGTCCTGCAATGCCTGCGCGATCTTGAGCGGGGTCTGACCACCGAACTGAACGATAACACCGTGCAACGTGCCGTTTTCCTGCTCGACCCGCAAAACCTCCATCACGTGTTCAAAAGTCAGCGGCTCGAAATACAGCCGGTCGGACGTGTCGTAATCGGTGCTGACTGTTTCGGGGTTGCAATTGATCATGATCGTCTCATAGCCCGCCGCCGTCAGCGCGTAACAGGCATGACAACAGCAGTAGTCAAACTCGATCCCCTGTCCGATACGGTTCGGCCCGCCCCCGAGGATCACGACCTTTTTGGCATTCGACGGGCGTGCTTCGCATTCAACCTCGTTCATCACGGGATGCTCGTAGGTGGAGTACATGTAGGGCGTCTGCGCCTCGAATTCCGCCGCGCAGGTGTCGATTCGCTTGAACACGGCCACAACACCAAGGTTCTGGCGGGCGCGGCGCACGTTGTCTTCGTCGCGCCCCGTGAGTTTGGCCAACCGCGCATCGGTGAAGCCCATCATCTTGAGCGCGCGCAATCCGTCTTCGTCGCGCGGCAATCCGGTGCGACGCACCTGGGCCTCGGTGTCGATGATTTCGCGGATCCGCGCAAGGAACCACGGATCAAAGGCTGTCGCCAACCCGATCTCGCTATCACTCAGCCCGTGCCGCATGGCCTGTGCAATCACCCGCAACCGGTCGGGCGTTTGCAGGTGAAGCGCCTTTATCACGGCGGGCTTGTCGCTCGCAGGATCAATTCCTCCAACGCCCGGAATTGCTATCTCGTCAAAGCCTGTCAGTCCGGTTTCCAACGAGGCTAATGCTTTTTGCACCGATTCGTGGAAGGTCCGGCCGATCGACATCGCCTCGCCGACGGATTTCATCGCCGTCGACAGGAAAGGCTCGGCGCCCGGAAACTTTTCAAAGGCAAAGCGCGGGATCTTGGTAACGACATAGTCGATCGTCGGCTCAAAGCTTGCTGGCGTGACTTTGGTGATGTCATTGTCCAACTCGTCAAGCGTATACCCAACCGCCAGCTTCGCGGCGATTTTGGCAATCGGAAAGCCGGTCGCCTTTGAGGCCAGCGCCGAAGAGCGTGACACCCGCGGGTTCATCTCGATGACCACCATGCGGCCATCGGCAGGGTTCACCGCCCACTGCACGTTCGAGCCACCGGTTTCGACCCCGATCTCGCGCAGCACGGCAATAGACCCGTTGCGCATGATCTGGTATTCCTTGTCAGTCAGCGTCAACGCAGGCGCGACAGTGATCGAATCGCCTGTGTGGACGCCCATCGGATCGACGTTTTCGATGGCACAGACGATGATCGCATTGTCGGCACAGTCGCGTACGACCTCCATCTCGAACTCTTTCCAGCCCAAAAGGGATTCGTCGATCAGGATCTGGTTGACCGGCGACGCATCAAGGCCAGACTTGCAAAAATGCTCGTAATCGGCCTTGTTGAAGGCAACACCGCCACCAGTGCCCCCTAAAGTGAAGGCGGGACGGATGATTGCGGGCAGACCGACATAATCGATTGCCGCCATACATTCCTCGATAGTGGTCGCAATGGTGGCCTTGGGACTCTCAAGACCGATCCGGTCCATTGCCTCCCGAAAAAGCTTCCGGTCCTCGGCCATTTCAATGGCAGGGCGTTTCGCACCAATCATCTCGACACCGAACCTGGCCAGAACTCCACTCTCTTCCAGCGCCAGCGATGTGTTCAACCCGGTCTGTCCGCCCATCGTCGGCAAAAGCGCATCCGGGCGCTCTTTTTCGATGATCTTGGCGACGATCTCGGGGGTGATTGGCTCGATGTAGGTGGCATCGGCCATATCGGGGTCTGTCATGATTGTGGCGGGATTAGAGTTCACCAGAATAACGCGGTATCCCTCTTCGCGCAGCGCCTTGCAGGCTTGTGCGCCGGAATAGTCGAATTCGCACGCCTGACCAATTACGATTGGCCCCGCGCCGATAATCATTATGGATTTGATGTCGGTGCGTTTGGGCATTTGGACAAGTCCTGTTCGTGAAAGGCGGCAAATTTTTCCGGTTTATAGACCCGCCGCGACGGGGCGCAAGGGGTCTGGGCGCATGAGTGCCCGATTGGCAGGTTTTGCGCCGCTTGTATCGCGCAATCCTTTGTCGCGGGCACCCGTCAGAGCCAATTTCGACGAAATGCGGTCGATCGTCCTTTTGCTGCGGGCCGTACAGCCGGGCACAAACCGTCGGGTACACCGCAAACACAAGGAATACTTAAACCCCTGTTAACACCCCGGCGTTCAAAATGACCACATTGCATTGGCAGGATTCGATACACTGTCCAAAACTGCAAAGCGGCCGGTCCTGGCCCAACAAAGGAGCACTGCCATGTTCATTCGCACACTTTTTCTGACCGGTGTTTTCGTCGGAATGGGGCTAGGTACTCTGGTGCTTTGACCCGCCGCGACACTGGAAGGGAGGCAAAAACCCCCGGCTGGCGGGACCCCTGACAGATATCAACAATAATTTAGGTGGTCCGCTTTTGCAAAAGGGCGTGCGCCATCTCGCTATTTCACATCCGGCGCAAGCGGATCACAACATCGACCTTGCTTATCTCTGCCCCCGCAGGAGGCAGCGGCAGGCGCATGATCTCAAGCTCTTCGGCAGGCGCATCGGTCAGCTGCGCCGTGTCTTCCCAGTAGAAATGAGGGTGATCATCCATCCGTGTGTCGAAATAACTTTTCGAACCGTCCACTGTGATTTCCTGCATCAGACCTGCATCGCAAAAGGCCCGCAAAGTGTTGTAAACAGTGGCCAAAGAGACCTTTTCACCCGCCACGCGAGACAGATCAAAAAGGCTCTCGGCGGTGACATGCCGGTTTTTGCCGTCACCTACAAGCAAAGCGGCCAGCGACAACCGCTGACGCGTCGGGCGCATCCCGCCCTTGCCCAACCATTTCGAACCGCGCTGCATTGCAAGTGGTGTCATAATGTATTCGCTCCGAAACTTTCACCCCCCTTATATGGCGCATTGCCGCTCGTTTTCAAATGAAAACAAGTCGCAAGTGGTTTGGTACACCCACATCAGGCGCTATTGCGCCTCTTTGGCCGCCAATGTTACAACCAACAAAAGATAACGCGATCCAAGGGGCACAGTGAAGCATGGCAAATTTTCCCACGCAATACGATAAAGAGGCGCTTTTGCAATGCGCACGCGGTGAACTTTTCGGACCGGGAAATGCACAATTGCCCCTGCCACCGATGTTGATGATGGACCGGATCACCGACATCAGCGGCGATGGCGGGACCCACGGCAAAGGCCATGTGGTGGCGGAATTCGACATTACTCCCGATCTTTGGTTTTTCGGCTGCCACTTTCCGGGCAATCCGGTGATGCCGGGCTGCCTCGGGCTGGACGGTCTGTGGCAACTGACCGGATTCAACCTTGGCTGGCGCGGCTGGCAGGGGCAGGGATTCGCCCTTGGGGTTGGTGAAGTAAAGCTGACCGGCATGGTCAAACCCGACCGCAAGATGATCACTTATTTCGTCGATTTCACCCGCGTCATTGACCGCCGCCTGAAAATGGGTGTGGCCGATGGCCGTGTCGAGGCGGACGGCGAGGTCATCTATCAGGTCAAGGACATGAAGGTCGGCCTTGCTGTCGCAGAAAACTGAGCAGTCGCCAAAGCCCCCAATACACACCAGAGGAGCGCCCATGAGACGTGTTGTCGTAACCGGACTGGGGATCATCTCTCCGGTTGGAAACAATCGCGCAGAGGTCGAAGCGGCCCTGCGCGCCGGAAAAAGTGGTATCGAGTTCAACCCCGAACAGGCCGAGCGCGGCTTTCGCAGCCACGTTGCCGGCACGTTGAAGATCGACCCGGCTGATCACATCGACAAGCGGCGCTTGCGCTTCATGGGTCCAGGTGCCGCCTATGCTTATATGGCGATGGAGCAGGCGATTGCCGACAGTGGCCTCACCGAGGCAGAGGTCAGCAACCCGCGCACGGGGCTGATTGCCGGTTCTGGCGGCCCGTCCACAAGCAATCTGTTTGCTGCCCACCAGATCGTACTGAAGAACAATTCACCCAAGCGGATCGGCCCGCTTATGGTGCCACGCGGGATGTCTTCGACCGTAAGTGCGAACCTCGCCACCGCCTTCCAGATCAAGGGCATCAATTATTCGATCACCAGCGCCTGCTCGACCTCCCTGCATTGCATCGGATCGGCCTCCGAGCAGATCCAGTTCGGCAAGCAGGACGTGATGTTTGCCGGCGGCGGCGAAGAGCTTGACTGGACCCTGTCATGCCTGTTCGACGCGATGGGCGCGATGTCGAGCAAATACAACGACACCCCCCAACGCGCCAGCCGCGCGTTCGACAAGGACCGCGACGGATTTGTCATCGCGGGTGGCGGCGGCATTATTGTGCTTGAGGAACTTGAGCACGCAAAGGCACGCGGCGCAAAGATTTACGCCGAGGTGACCGGCTTTGCCGCCACCAGCGACGGGGCCGATATGGTCGCCCCCTCCGGCGAGGGTGGCGAGCGCGCCATGCGGCTGGCACTGGCCACAAAGCCGGAGGATCGCAGCGTCAGCTACATCAACGCCCATGGCACCAGCACGCCCGTTGGCGATGTTGGAGAGATTGAAGCGGTACGGCGCGTATTCGGGCGCGGCAGCACCCCGCCTGTCAGCTCGACCAAGTCGATGACAGGCCACAGCCAAGGGGCAACCGGTGCTCAGGAAGCAATCTATTGCCTGATCATGCTCGACAGCGATTTTATCGCACCCTCGATCAACGTCGAAACACTTGATCCTGCGCTGGACCCTGCCGAGATCGCCACCACTCTGGTCGAAAACGCCGGGCTGGATACGGTCATGACCAACAGCTTTGGCTTTGGCGGCACCAACGGCTCGATGCTCCTTTCGAAAATGAAAGACTGACACGCATGGCAAATTTGATGAATGGCAAGCGTGGGCTTGTGATGGGCGTGGCCAACGAGCGCTCAATCGCTTGGGGCATCGCAAAGGCATTGGCCGCCGAGGGCGCGGAGCTTGCATTTTCGTATCAGGGCGAGGCGTTCGGCAAACGGGTTGCTCCTTTGGCAGCCAGTGTCGGGTCGGATTTCCTTGTGGATGTCGACGTGAGCAATGACGACAGCATGGATGCCGCCTTTGCTGCATTGCACGAACGGTGGGGCGAGATTGATTTTCTGGTTCATGCCATCGCATTTTCCGACAAGAACGAACTGACGGGGCGGTTCATCAATACGAGCCGAGAGAACTTCAAGAACTCCCTGTCGATCAGCTGTTATTCGTTGATTGATTGCGCCCGTCGCGCGGCACCGTTGATGACCAAGGGCGGCACGATCCTGACCCTGACCTATCAGGGCAGCAACAGGGTGACACCGTTCTACAATGTAATGGGCGTAGCAAAGGCAGCTTTGGAAAGCGCGGTCCGCTATCTGGCCAACGACCTTGGGCCTGATGGCATCCGCGTTAATGCAATCAGCCCCGGACCCATGAAAACACTTGCCGGAGCCGCCATTGGCGGTGCGCGCAAAACCTTCCGGCATACCGAGGCCAATGCGCCACTGCGGGTCAATGCGACCCTCCAAGCGGTTGGTGGTACCGCTGTTTATCTCGCATCAGACCTTGGCGCGTGCACCACCGGAGAGATCATCCGTGTGGACGGCGGCTATCATGTTCTGGGCATGCCGCAGCCTGAATATCTTTGACGTCAGCACACCCAAACCACCATTACGAAAAAGACCACGCAGCACCGGGAACCCTTCCGTTCCGCAGGACATAGACTTCAGAAACCTGTCAGCAGAAAAGCTGGCAGGTTTTATTTCATGCCCGAACTTCAGTAAAATCTCACGCCTTACGAGGCAAGGTTACAGGATGTCCGAACGTCCTGTGAACGGTGTCATTCTGCGCGGTCTGAACCTGCCGCGGTTTGATGCCGCTCCCTTGATAGAATTTATTGCAACAAAGGAGACTGACTTTAGGAATGGAACGGACGGACGAATTTCGCAAGGATGCCCGCGCGGATTGTGTTGACCAGTGGGCTGACGCGTAAGCAGGTGGCAGACGATTTGGGTCTCGCCCAAGAGAATGACCGGCTTCGGCGCGAGACACCATTGCCCGGCAGGCTTTTGCGAAGCAAACGCTGAGAGAGGGCAGTCTCAAGGAGGAGTATCCGTCTTGGTCAAGCGATCTTTTCTGCCCATTTTCGATTGTCACGCAGTAAGGCATTGGCAAGTACAAGCAACTTCCGCATGACCGCGGTGATAGCGACTTTTTTCTCTTTCCCCGCAGCTACCAGTTGATCGTATTTGGCTTTGAGGTCTGCATTGTGCCGGATTGCGACGAGCGCTGGCATAAAGACAGCGTGCCGCAGATTTTGACGACCTCCTTGTATCCGCGCCTTCCCCGGCCATTTCCCAGAACTTTGTGACATCGGGGCAAGCCCTGCAAGGCTGGCAACCTGTTTGTTATTCAGAGCGCCAATCTCTGGCATTTCCAAGAGGATCATAAGTGCTGTTGTCACCCCAATGCCAGGAATGCTGAACAAAATATCCAGCCTTTCGCTGATGCTTTGATCTTGGTGCGCCAAGTCCAACATCAACGCATCGATTTTTGTAATATCGCTTTCGATCTGGCGCAGACGCTTTTCGAGTTG
>JBLIFE010000108.1:0-7058 GCA_047633515.1 Paracoccaceae bacterium
CTTAAACCCGGTCATCACCGACAGCCAGAACTTGGCACCTTCAGTGTCGGCAATCCACAGGCCAAGAACCTCACGCACGCCATCCCGTGAGACGCCCGAGGCCACATAAACAGCCTTGTTCTGGACCATACGGCTGTCCAATGCCCGAGAGGGGGCGTCACGGATTTTAACCCCGAGCGCGTCGAAGATCACGATTGGATACATCCGCTCCAGCGCCCGGGATTGCCATTCACGGACCTCGTCCAGAACGGCGTCCAAAACGGCGTCGGTAGTGCGGCTGATCAGATCAGGCGAGACCTGCAGGCCGTAGACCTCCTCCAGGTGCGCGCGGATATCGCGGACCGTCAGCCCTGCAGTATACAGACCGATGGTGCGTCAGGAAAACAGCCCCCCGGACTGTTTTCTGATCCTCCCCACTGTCATCCATCCCGTCGATCCGGGTCTGCTCCTTCTTCTCCAGCGCAGGCTCGAAACTTCCATCCATTGCCCGGCAGTCAAAACGCAGTTTCGATGAGAGGGGCGGTCACGCGGCACGACGATAGGGAACGCGCCGTCTTGACCCTTCAGCAGCTTGTTGGCCGTGCCGTTGCGTCGGTTTGGCTGGTCTGACGGAGCATCCTTGCCCTCATCGTAGCCCGAATGCGCCGTCAACTCAGCGCCCAGCATCCGCTCCATCAGTTTGATCTCAAGCTCTTTCATCAAGCCATCGTTGCCGAGCAGATCTTCAGGCCCCTCGCAGCCCTTCAAAAGCTCGTCCAGTAATTCCTTGGAAATCGTCATCGTCCTTGCTGCTCTCAGGAAGCATGGACCAAATCCCAGTTACACAGAATATCTGACACTCTCATCCGCTTTGCATTACGTGCATTGATCCGGCCACCGACAACATCAATGAAGCGTCGATAGCCGGGCGGGTCTGCAAAGTCGCGCGAGCCGCGCATGACGAGGGCATCGTTGATCGCCCGCTTCAGGTGGCCGTTGGGGCTCTCGATCGAACCGTTCTCATGGGCCATGCATTTGTTATTGCGTGACTGCGCCGTGCCGCAACGGGAGCATAGCCCATCCATGCTGTCCGTCAGGTGAGAGTGTCAGGTCTTTCCCGGCCGATACCTCCGGATTTTTGCCTCCAGATTTTTGCCTCCAGATTTTTGAATGCCGCCGGGAGGCTGTCGGTGCGATGCTCTGCAAGTACGCGCCGCCGAGCGACCACAAGGCAGGCCTTCCGCCAGCGCGACATAGCTCTCCGCCACCCAAAATAACATGGGCGTGCTCGACCCCTGAACAGGCCAACCGGACCTGATACAGCCGATGCACCAATGGCTCGTTAGCGATGGTCACGCCGAGCTTGCCCATGTCGGTAACGTCCGACAAGCCCATCTTGCCCGGCTCATGTACCTGTCTGAACATGACTTCCTGCTCAGGCCCATGCTCAGCGCGCCACGCGCGGATGCGTCGCTCGGGCCTGCGACAAATGCCGGGGCCCGGATCCGCATGGCGGCGCTGCAGCTCCTCGAAAATAGCGACCGGCCGCAACCCCGGTGCTGACTTTAGAAGTGGCTGCACTTCAGTCTCGAAAATCTCTCCAAGCGGGTCCGAGCGGCGCCGGCTGCGCGGTGCCTTCTTTTGTGAAGGCAATGTGGAACTGGCCTTCAACCGGTAGCCGGTGGCCCGGCTGAAACCGGCTTTAGTCGCTGCGACGGCGACGGGGTTGGTCATTTTGAGCGTCATGAAGCGCCTCATCTGTTGACCGGTGACATGGCAGCCCGGCATGAGCGATCCCTTCCAACACGGAAAAATCGCATTCTATCCGAACCGGTCACAACCGTCAGATCCACCCATGACAGGCGAAACGCAGTTTTGGGCCCCCTCTGGTCGGGCTACGCCCTCCCTACTTGGCCCAAAAACTGCGTTCTCATCCTGATTGACGCTGGATTCTCATCTTGATTGTCGCGCGGCACTTGCCGGCAGGTGGTGGTGTGTCAAGTTGTAATTTGTGCGTGGTGGTTGGCCGCCGCGCCATTGTGTTCAGAGCATGAACTGCCTATCCCGAAGCGGCAAGTGTTGGAACGCGGGATGGAATATGACCATTCATTTTTATAAAAATGATCTGCCTGACGGGCTTTCTCTTGGGCCGGTGGTGGCAATTGATTGCGAAACGATGGGGTTAAATCCCTATCGCGACCGGCTGTGCCTTGTGCAACTTTCGTCCGGTGACGGACATGCGCATCTGGTGCAGGTCGGTCTCGGGCAAACGACCGCCCCCAATCTGGTCAAAGTGTTGGTCGATCCCGAGGTGCTCAAGCTGTTTCATTTCGGTCGCTTTGATATTGCGGCGATGCTGCATGCTTTCGGGGTGAGGGCCGCGCCGGTCTATTGCACCAAAATTGCATCGAAACTGGTGCGCACTTACACGGATCGCCACGGGTTGAAGAACCTGTGTCAGGAATTGCTTGGTGTTGATATCTCGAAGCTGCAACAATCAAGCGATTGGGGTGCGCCTGTTCTTACCCGTGATCAACAAAATTATGCCGCGTCCGATGTGCTTTATCTGCACCGACTGCGTGAGGCGTTGAACAAGCGGATGATCCGCGAAGGCCGAATGGCTTTGGCACAATCGTGTTTTGACTTTTTGCCCACACGGGCGCAGCTGGATCTGACCGGATATGCCGATGCTGATATTTTTTCCCATTAGAGCGCCCTTATGACCAATGCACCCATTTCTTACATCGAGACTGCCCGTCGGGTTATCCGTGCCGAGGCCGCGGCCCTTGGTCTGCTGGCTGATGGCCTTGACGAAACATTCGCCCAAGCGGTTGAGCTTATCCTTAAGGCGCGGGGGCGGGTTATTCTGTCGGGTATGGGCAAATCAGGGCACATTGCCCGCAAGATAGCCGCCACATTTTCGTCAACCGGAACGCCTGCGCATTTTGTGCACCCTGCCGAGGCATCGCACGGGGATCTCGGGATGTTGGCGGCGGGCGATGTTGTCGTGCTGTTGTCAAATTCCGGTGAGACGCCCGAGCTGGCTGATATCATAACCTATACGCGGCGGTTCGAAATTCCCCTGATCGGGATTGCAAGCAGGCCGGGATCGACCTTGATGCAAAGTGCGGATGTTGCGCTGCCGTTGCCAGTGGTGCCCGAGGCGTGCGGCACGGGTATTGTGCCCACCTCCTCGACCACGATGACGTTGGCTTTGGGCGATGCGCTTGCGGTGGCTTTGATGGAGTACCGTGAGTTCACACCCGAGCGGTTTCGTGACTTTCATCCCGGCGGTAAGCTAGGCGCGCAACTTACCAAGGTGCGCAGCCTGATGCATGTAGGTGACCAACTGCCATTGGTGGCGTCGGGTACGCCCATGAGCGAAGCTTTGCTGGTCATGTCGCAAAAGGGCTTTGGTGTTGTCGGTGTGCTGGGAGAGGGTGTTAACCTGTTGGGTGTGGTCACCGATGGCGACCTGCGCCGGCATATGTCGGGGCTGCTGAACTTGACTGCGGATGATGTGATGACCCGGACACCGCGTATGATCGGCCCTGATGCCCTTGCTGCGGAGGCTTTGGCGATGATGACTCAGCGTAGCCCGCAAGTCACATGCCTGTTCGTTGTGGATCCTGCCAATATCGCCTCGGCGGTCGGAATACTTCACATTCACGACTTGCTGCGAGCCGGATTGGGCTAATACCTATGGCGCGATATGATAACGGCTATTCGCGCCTTGTGGCTTGGGGCAAGATTATTCTGCCGCTTGTGGCTTTGGGGTTGTTGTCGTCCATCTTCCTTTTGTCGCGCGACGTTGATCCGACCCAGTCCATACCGTTTGCGGCGCTGGAGGTTGACACGTTGGCGCGGGAACAACGGATCACCGCACCCGTTTACGCGGGGATGACAAAGGATGGCGGCGCCGTTTATCTGTCTGCCGAGACTGCGCGCCCTGCGCCCGAGAACAGGGATATCATGATCGTCAGTCAGATCCACGCAGCACTTGACGCCGAAGGAGGCAGTAAAACGCAGCTTTCGGCGCGCGATGCCGCGATAAATACGGCAGCCGGGACAATGGAGATGACAGGTGGCGTGGTCATCACGACCTCTACGGGCTACCGGATCACGACACAGGGTGTTCAGGCGCGACTGGACCGGATCGAAATCGAATCAATGGGACCGATCAAGGGAAAGGCTCCTTCTGGCCAACTGACAGCGGGACAGATGCAGATCGCGCCAAGGGAAGGGGAAACCACCGGACCCGTTCTTCTCTTCAAGAATGGTGTGAAGCTGATATACACGCCCCGACAGTAAAGGGGAGTTTTGGTGATGTTTCGTGTGATCTTTGCGATATTGGTTCTGTTGGCGGGCACCGGTTTTTCCGCCGCCCAAGGGGCTCAGGTGGCCTTTGGCGCATTGCAGCACGACAGTACACTTCCGGTCGAAATTACCGCCCAACAGCTTGAGATCAATCAGGACGATGGCGGCGCGGTGTTTATGGGCGATGTCATAGTGGCCCAAGGCGAAATGCGGTTGTCGGCCCAAAAGGTTGAGGTGCGTTATGCCTCGGGCGAGAATACCTCTGGCGATATCGACCAATTGCTTGCGACAGGCGGGGTGATCTTTGTCACCGGACCCGAGGTCGCCGAGGCCCGCGAGGCTGTTTATACGCTTGGGGACAGTACTTTGCGCATGTTGGGTGGTGTGCTTTTGACACAAGGGTCCAACACGCTTGCGGGCGAGCAGCTTGATATCAACCTTGATGCTGGAACCGGCGTGATGACGGGGCGTGTGCGGGTGATTTTCAAATCCGGTGATGACAAGTGAATGACATCGCCGACCCCTCCCTGACCCCGCAGCAGGAGGGTCTGCGGATTGTGCAACTGCGCAAGAGCTATCGCAAGCGGGTGGTGATAAGAGACGTGAGTTTCGAGTTGCACCGCGGAGAGATCGTGGCTCTACTCGGGCCGAACGGGTCGGGAAAGACGACCTGCTTTTATGCCATTGCAGGTCTGGTGACGCCCGAAGCAGGGCGGATCGAGATTGAAGGTCGCGATGTTACGCGGCTGCCGATGTATCGGCGGGCCAAGCTGGGTATCGGGTATCTTCCTCAGGAAATGTCGATTTTTCGCGGCATGTCGGTTGAGGATAACATCATGGCGATTCTTGAAATTGCCGAAAAAGACCGGATGCGGCGCCGTGAGAAGCTTGAAGAGCTGTTGTCAGAGTTCCACATCGAGCATTTGCGTCGTGCGTCTGCGCTGTCGCTTTCGGGAGGAGAGCGGCGACGGGTCGAGATCGCACGCTGTCTGGCGGCTGATCCGAAATATCTTTTGCTGGACGAACCGTTTGCCGGCGTTGACCCGATTTCTGTCGCGGATATCCGCGGGCTGGTCATGGATCTGAAGGCACGGGGAATCGGTGTTTTGATCACCGATCATAACGTGCGCGAGACGCTGGAAATTGTGGATCGGGCATATATTTTGCACGACGGTCAGGTTTTGATGAGCGGCACCGCGACCGAAGTCGTACAGGACGAAAATGTGCGCCGTGTCTATCTGGGTGAAGGATTTCGAATCACCTAGCCTTGTTTTACGAATGATTTTTGGCTTTGCGGAGTTTGAAAGGTGGTCCTGTCAGGATCACTTGCGCCTGATCTTAACCAAAGTTGAGTTGACAGAGGCGGTCGATCTGACGCCAAATACAGGGGATGCTTGGACACGACTCCCTCTTGTCTTCCGTCGGGCCGATCTGTTTTAGCAAAACAGCACTCTGCACGGTCGAAGCTTTCAGACACGCCTTGAAGCGTGCGGGGGGGTTGGAAACCGGGCGCGATAAGCGGCCGGGCCACAGCATGAAACCTCAGAAACCTAGGAGGCATGATGCACTATCAAATCAGCGGTAGACAGATTGACGTAGGCGAAGCTTTGCAGACACACGTCAGAACAGAGCTTGACGGAATAATTGAAAAGTATGCCAGTCGTCCCACGGATGTGACGGTTGTGTTTTCAAAAAGCGCCCATGAATTTGTCTGTGAGACGATTGTTCATCTTTCGACAGGCCTAACAGCACAAGCCAAAGGGCATGCCACAGAGATCTATAATGCCTTTGAGTCCTCGCGCGAGAAGATGGACAAGCAAATGCGTCGCTACAAGCGGCGGTTGAAGGATCACCACAAGGATCGTAAGGAGCCGGTTGAATTATTCGGCGCGTCCTCGTATATCCTCGCAACGCCTGAGAACGGCGAGTCCGAAGAACCCGAAACACTACAGCCGATGATCATTGCAGAGATGGAGACCTCGATTCCTTCCTTGTCGGTCGGAGAGGCCGTGATGCAAATGGAATTGGCGGGTGTACCTGTCGTCGTTTTTCGGAAAGAGGGGACAAGCGGGGTGAATGTCGTCTATCGTCGTGAAGACGGTAATGTCGGCTGGATCGACCCCGTGCTCGGGACGTAAATACAAACGCACCTCGCGGGGGTGCCCAAAGCAGATGGATCGACATGGAACTTGCAAAGATTTTGCAACCTGACGCTGTTCGGTTGATAAGCATGTGCAGCAGCAAGAAAAGACTGTTTCAGGACTTAAGCGAAACAGCCGAAATTGCTTACGGCATCGATGCGAAAACTGCTATTGAGGCCCTTCAAGAGCGCGAAAGCCTTGGTCCGACGGGCGTAGGGAACGGCATTGCCCTTCCTCATGCCCGTCTGGATGGTTTGACACAAGTGGTCGGCGTTTTCATCCGGCTGGAAAAGTCACTGGATTTCGAAGCGGTAGACCGCCAACCGGTTGATTTGGTGTTTGCCTTGTTTGCGCCCAAAAACTCGGGCGTGGCACATCTTAAGGCATTGGCTGCAGTGTCTCGTACAATGCGCGATTCCAGCATTTGTTCAAAATTGCGGGCCAATAATGTGGCGACCACGCTCCATACGATTATTACCGAGAACGCATCGGCCAAAGCCGCCTAGAACAAGCGGCTAACGCTTGTAGGGTGGGGACTGGTGCCAGCGCCATGCATCGGCAATCATGCGGTCAAGCGAGGACCGTGTGGGGGTCCAGCCAAGCACATCACGCGCATGCTGG
>JBLIFE010000109.1:0-7020 GCA_047633515.1 Paracoccaceae bacterium
CCAAACGGTCGTCGGGGTGTCAGGCCGGTAATCTGCGGGCGATCTGTACCGTTGCCCGCAGGCCGGTGTCCTCGTTCGTAAGCTTGAGTGCGCCGCCATGAAGGCCGATGATCTCGGTTGCGATTGCTAGGCCCAGCCCGGCACCACGAGAGGTATGGGCACGCTGACCGCGCACAAATGGCAACATGACCTGGGCAATCTGATCGGCCGGAATACCCGGGCCGTCGTCCAGAATGGCAACGCGCAACATATCCGCGCTGGACGGCAGAACGATCACACGTGCGCGGGTTCCATATTTTAGCGCGTTATCGATCAGATTTGAAAAGGCCCGCCGCAGTTTGTCAGGTTGGCCTTGCATCATGCTTTCCGCGCCTGATGGCACGCGGATGTTGCCGGTGCGCCCGAAAACGGACGCCGGAGTCTCGATTTCGATATCGGTTGGCACTTCGATCTGGACGTCCTTTCCGACGTCGGCATAATCGTCCACAAGGCTTTCTAGGAGTGCGGTCAACGAAAACCGGTGGTGTTGTTCGGGGCGAGTCCGGATGCTCAACAGATCAAGCGCCCCGTCCACGATACCCGAAATATCATCCAGATCGGCCGTAAATTTAGCCTGGAACTTCGGGTCTTCAAGCAACTCGTTGCGCAACCGCATGCGGGTGACGGGGGTGCGCAGGTCATGGGAAATGGCTGCAAGGCCGCGAATGCGCTCGTCCTGATCGGTTCTGAACTGCTCGTTGAGCTGCTCGATGTGATCGGCCACCAGAACGGCCTCGCTGGAGGCCAAAGGACCAAGCCGCAGGGGCAGGTCTTTTGGGGCGGCAAGCCGTTGAAACGGGGCGGCAAGGTTTACAGCCATCGGAATAATGGCCGCAAGAATAGCCAGAAAAATGCCAAGGCCGGCCAGCAATGTGCGTGTCTCGCCGGGGCGTGCGCGCCAGATGTCTGGCGCGGTGATGGTCAGGACCCCGTCATCGCCGATGAAAACAATCAGACTGGCGGCAAGGTCCTGACGGGCAATATTGCGGGCCAGCACGCCCAGTCGGGTGGCCGCATCCACATCGCCGGGCGGTTTTCCCAGCAAATCCGGCAAGGGAGGCGCAGAGGCAAACGCCGCCGCCGCGCGGTAGCGTACGCCGTTCAGGGTCAGAATGAACGGGCGCGTTTGCATCGCGGGTTGCGCGGCAAACGTATCGCTCAGGGTGGCCTTGAAAGGGGGGGCTGCGGGGGCCGGGTGATTGCTTGCCGCGGCCTCAATCAGGTAGAGCAGGCTGTGGCCCGAGTTTTCCGCAATTTTCAGGGCCGTGCGGCGCTCGAACAGTGTGGAGGCTGTCCATGCGGCGACCAGCCCTCCCAATAAAAACGCCGCCAGCACAAGAAACGGCAGGCGCTGTGACAGCGCGCGCGGAAACCAGCCGACGACCCGTTCCGACAGCACCTGCAAACGGGTCAATCAAGCACCACGTAGTTCGCCGCAAAATGGTAGCCCTGATTGCGGATTGTGCGGATAAAATCGCCCGAAGGGTCGGTGTTCATCAACTTTTTGCGTAAGCGGCTGACAAGGATATCGACGCGCCGGTCTTCGGGGTTAAGGTCGATGCCGATGATGCTGCGGGCGATGTCCTCGCGGGCGACGGGGGCGGGGGCGACAGACACCAGCATCGTCATCAAACGGTATTCGGTTGAACTGAGCGGGACATGGATGGCGTTGGGGCCGTGCAATTTGTGATTGGTGTGGTCAAGTATCCATCCTGAAAATCCGATTCGTCCAAAGGTGCGCGCCGTGGGCTTGGCCGCGCCATTCGCGCGGCGCAAAAGCGCGTTCATCCGTGCAAGCAGTTCGCGGGGGTTGAAGGGTTTTTCAAGATAATCGTCAGCGCCCAGTTCGATGCCGATAATGCGTTCCGTGTCGCCTTTGACCGCAGACAGGATGACAATCGGTACATTCGACCGCTCCCGAACCCTTTTGCAATAGCTCAGGCCGCTGTCCCCCGGCAGCATGATGTCGACGACCATGATATCGAAGTCTTCGGGGGAAAGGTGCAGTGCGATCTCGGCAGACCCCGAGATCACGCAGGTAAATCCGCGTGAGTGCAAATAGGTCGACAAGAGCGCCGAAATCTCCGGGTCGTCTTCTACGATATGCACACGGCTCAACGGGTTCGACTCCTTATCCGAAGGGTGCCTTGGGTGCCTTGGGTGCGCTGGCATGCGGCACTCTGCCCCTTTGGTTACCGATTTTTGCGGGTTTTGGGAACACTGTGTATGGCACGCAACAAAAAGCAACAATTCAATGGCTCGGCAATCGGGGCCCCTGCGGTAAGGTGGGAAACGGGCTTTGAAACAAAGGCCTCCACATTTTGTGTGTATCTGGGAGGATATCATGACACGACATTTTAGTGCGCTTGTTGGCGCAGTGACCCTTGGTGCGTCTATCGCGGCGGCTCCTGTTTATGCGGAGCCAAAAGCAGAAGTTCTGCATTATTGGACATCCGGTGGCGAAGCCATGGCTGTAAAAGCACTGCAGGAGGCTTTTGCGGGCCGCGGCGGCACGTGGATCGACGCGCCTGTTGCCGGCGGCGGCGGTGATGCACAGGCGGCTGTTTTGCGCGCACGGGTTCTGGCGGGTGATCCGCCGTCTGCGGTGCAGATCAAAGGTCCCAACATTCAGGAATGGGCCGAAGCAGGTGCATTGGCCGATCTGAGCGAAGTCGCGACAGCACAGGGCTGGGATGCGGTTCTTCCTGCGGCCATTCAGGATATCGTAAAGTACGAAGGTGCTTATGTTGCTGTGCCGGTAAACGTGCACCGCGTTGACTGGATCTGGGCCAACCCGGAGGTTCTGGCCAAGGTTGGTGCCGGTGTTCCGACGACTTGGGACGAGTTCAACGAGACAGCTGAAAAGCTGATTGCGGCAGGGATCATTCCGCTCGCACATGGCGGTCAGCCATGGCAGGACGCGACCATTTTCGAAACGGTTGTTCTGGGCGTCGGCGGCGTAGAGTTCTATCGCAAGGCGCTTGTCGAGCTGGACATGGACGCGCTGGGCTCCGATACGATGGTTGCAGTGTTCGACCAGATGCGCAAAATGCGCGGCTACGTCGACCCCGACTTCCCCGGTCGTGACTGGAACCTTGCAACAGCGATGGTCATGCGCGGCGAAGCAGCCATGCAGATCATGGGTGACTGGGCCAAAGGCGAATTTGCGGCTGCTGGCAAAGTTCCCGGTGTTGATTATATCTGTGCCTCGACCCCGTCCGAGAACGGCTATCTGCTGAACTCCGACAGCTTTGCAATGTTCAACGTGTCCGGTGACGACAGTATCGCCGGTCAGGAAATTCTGGCCGAGTTGATCCTGGGCGCGGAATTCCAGGAGACGTTCAACCTGCTCAAGGGGTCGATCCCGGCGCGGACCGACGTTTCACGTGACCAGTTCGACGATTGCGCGATCAAGTCCATGGATGATATGGTATCGGCTGCCGCAGGCAACACGCTGCTTGGTTCGATGGCCCATGAAATCGCACAGTCCGGTGCCGTGCGCGGTGCGTTCATCGACGTTGCGACATCTCACTTCAACTCCGACATGTCCTCTGCAGACGCTGTCAAAGAATTGGTCAGCGCGATCAACCTTGCTCAGTAACTGCTGAAAATGGGCGCGGCCTCACTTTCTTGAGGTCGCGCCTTTTCATTTCTCTCACCGAGGAGGCCTGTTGACGTGTCTGCTGCACCCAGAAAATTCACCGACCGGATCGCCCGCGCCTTGCCGCAGATCGTAGTGGCACCCAGCTTTACGGCCATCTTGTTTTTTGTTTATGGCTTCATCCTCTGGACGGGGTACATTTCGTTTACCAAGTCCAAGATGTTGCCGAATTATACCCTGCTTGGAACGCGCCCCTACGAGCGGCTCTTCCAGATGGACCGCTGGTCAGTGGCCATCGAAAACCTGTTTGTTTTCGGTATTTTGTTTATCCTTGTGTCAATCGTCGTCGGTTGCCTGCTTGCCATTCTTCTGGATCAGAAAATCAGGGCCGAGGGCTTTATCCGCACGATATACCTTTATCCGATGGCAATTTCGTTCATCATCACCGGTACGGCGTGGAAGTGGATCATGAACCCCTCGCTGGGACTTGAGACTGTGGTGCGCGGCTGGGGATGGGAATCGTTCTCGTTTGGCTGGACCAACGATCCGCAACTGGCGGTTTATGCGCTGGTTATGGCGGCGGTTTGGCAATCGTCAGGGTTTGTGATGGCGCTGTTTTTATCGGCGTTGCGCAGCGTGGATCAGGATATCATCAAGGCGGCAAGCCTTGACGGGGCCTCTCCGAGCCGGATCTATCTGCGGATCATCCTGCCGACCATGCGTCCGGTGTTCATGAGCGCGGTTGTGATCCTGTCGCATCTGGCGATCAAGAGCTTCGATCTTGTGGTGGCCCTTACGGGAGGCGGGCCGGGGTATTCCTCGACGTTGCCTGCGAATTTCATGTACGAAATGACCTTTCGACGTAACGAAATCGCGCTGGGTGCTGCGTCTGCGATGGTGATGCTTGCCACGGTGGCGGCCATCATGGTGCCTTATCTTTATTCCGAATTGCGGGGGAAAAAGCATGTCTGATATGACCACCTTCAAGCCTGCACAAAATAAATCCACACTTCCGGCGCGGCTGCTTTTGTGGCTGATCCTGGGGGTCTTTGCGATCTGGTTCCTGCTGCCGGCCTACGTTGTCGTCGGCACGTCACTCAAGGGGCTCGAAGAGATCCGCGGCGGCTCGCTTTTGTCGCTTCCTCACGAGTTGAACTTCTGGGCGTGGCGACACGCGTGGAGCGAGGCCTGCATCGGGGTAAAATGTACCGGTCTTGAGCCTTATTTCTGGAACTCTGTTGCCATTGCGCTCCCGTCTGTTGCGTTGTCGACATTTTTGGGGGCCCTGACGGGGTATTCCCTGACCAAGTGGCAGTTCCCGGGCGCCAACCTTGTTTTTGCGCTGATCCTGTTTGGCTGCTTTGTACCGTTTCAGGTCGTGATCCTTCCGATGGCGCAAACGTTGGGCATCATTGGCATCACTAACACGGTTTACGGTCTGATCCTTGTTCATACCGTTTACGGGTTGGCATTTACCACGTTGTTTTTCCGGAATTATTACGTGACCATCCCTGACGAGCTGGTGCGGGCTGCAACCATTGACGGGGCGGGGTTCTTTACGATTTTCCGCCGAATCATTCTGCCGCTGTCCCCCCCGATCATCGTGGTGTCGGTCATCTGGCAGTTCACGCAGATCTGGAACGACTTCCTCTTCGGGGCCAGTTTCACCACCGGTGGCGCACAGCCGATCATGGTGGCGATGAACAATCTGGTGAACACCACCACCGGTGTCAAACAATACAATGTCGACATGGCTGCCGCGCTGATTACGGCCGCCCCAACCATCTTAGTTTATATCGTCGCGGGCCGCTATTTTGTGCGTGGTCTGACCGCCGGTTCTGTCAAGGGATGAGGAGAGTATCATGGCTTCACTGACAATCAAAAATGCCGTTAAGCGTTACGGCAATGTCGAGGTGCTCAAGGGCGTGTCGATCGACCTTCAGGATGGCGAATTTCTTGTGCTGCTCGGTGCTTCGGGCTGTGGGAAATCCACTTTGCTGAATATGATCGCGGGTCTTGAGACGCTGACCGAAGGGGACATCATGATCGGCGACCGGATCATCAACGATGTGCATCCCAAGGACCGCGATATCGCGATGGTGTTCCAGTCTTACGCGCTGTACCCCAACATGACCGTTGGCAAAAACATCGCCTTCGGGCTTGAAATGCGCGGCGTGCCGAAGGCCGAGCGTGACAAGGCCGTGCTAGAGGTCGCCAAGATGTTGCAGATGGACCATCTTCTGGATCGTAAGCCGGCGCAATTGTCCGGTGGACAGCGGCAGCGGGTTGCGATGGGGCGTGCTTTGGTGCGACGTCCAAAGGTGTTTTTGTTCGACGAACCGCTGTCGAACCTCGATGCCAAGCTGCGGCTCGAGATGCGGACCGAGATCAAGCGTCTGCACAAGCGGCTGAACGCCACGATGGTTTATGTGACCCACGACCAGATCGAGGCGCTGACCCTTGCGGACCGGATCGCGATTCTGAAAGGCGGGGAGGTTCAACAACTTGCCAGCCCTGCCGAGATCTATGACGCACCGGTAAATATGTTTGTGGCCGGGCTTGTGGGGTCGCCGCCTATGAACTTTGTGACCGCCACGTTGCAGCGCACAGATCGCGGCATCGGGGCCGAGGTTCGTATGTTGGCCAATGGTGCCGATCAGGTGGTTTTGCTTGATCTGACGGGCAATGCTGCGGATCTGTCGCAACATATCGGGCGCGAGATTGTCATCGGCTTACGCCCCGAGATGATCACGCAGGTTGGTCAAACGGCCAACAGCAAGGCCCAGACCGTCACTAGCGACATCGACGTGACCGAAGCAACAGGGGCCGACACGCTGTGTATGCTGACCTGGAACGACAAGGAAGTGATGGCGCGGGTCAGTTCAGGATACGCTCAGGTGCTTGAGGGAACGATGGACTTTGCCGTCGACATGACGCGTGCCTGTCTGTTCGATCCTGCAACAGAGATCAGAATCGCCTAGGGCTAGAAAAATTCCGGTTTCGGCATGGCATCAAATAGCGGGACCGCATCCAAACGGGTGTGGTCCCGATTGGTTCAATCGGTCTGCGCCTTTTCGAGTTTCGCTTTTCCGGCTTTATTAAGCTTTGCAATCGCGTGATCGGTCAGCCCGAGCCAGTCGAAACATTGCTGTTCGTCACCAAACACTTCTGCACTGGCAACATCGCCCTGATTTAAAAGCGTCTCATACATGCGCGCCATGCCGAACGTCACGTCGGTTGGGGCAAAAAGAGCAATCTTCGGGAGCTTACCTGACCCTTTCGAGCGCGACTCAGTCAATGAGCGCAGGGCGGTAACCTTGGCAAAATTAAGGTCGATTTCCGTCACCGTTTCGAGGGAGATATAAAAGTCGAGCCCTGGC
>JBLIFE010000110.1:0-6943 GCA_047633515.1 Paracoccaceae bacterium
TGTTTGGGTTCTGAAACGCAAAACAGGTGGCGAGTAACCGCCACCTGTTTCATTTCGCAAAAACCGTCCCGTGGGGGGCTTTGCGGATATCGTCTTGTATCAGGGCTGCTCGTCGTTGGTCGCCGGAGCGTCCTCCATCGGGCCGCTATCGTCGTCATTGGCTGCAGCACCCATTTCGTCGAACAGTTCCGCAATCTCGAATTCAGCTTCGGCCTCGGCCTCTGCTGCAAGATCCTGGATCGACTTTCCGGAGGCCTGAAGTTCGGCTTCTTCGTTCGAACGCGCAACGTTGAGTTCGATCGACACCTCTACTTCGGGGTGCAGGATGACGTGAAGAACGTGCAGACCAAGATACTTGATCGGACGGGTCAGAGCGACCTGCTTTTTGTCCACGGTGAAGCCGCCTGCGGTTGCTGCTTCAGCCGCGTCGCGCGGTGTCACCGAACCGTAAAGCGCGCCAGCGTCAGAGGCGGAACGAATCACAACGAACCGCTGACCTTCGAGGCTGGAAGCAAACGCTTCGGCTTCTTTCTTTGTCTCGAGGTTATTGGCCTCGAGTTGCGCCTTTTGCGTTTCGAACTGGGCGATGTTGAGTGCGGATGCACGCATTGCCTTGCCCAGTGGCAAAAGGAAGTTGCGGGCGTAGCCGTCCTTTACGGAAACAACTTCACCCATCTGGCCCAACTTGGCCACGCGCTGCATGAGGATAACGTCCATGACAGTGTCTCCTTATTTTACGGCGTATGGCAGCAGGGCGAGGAAGCGGGCGCGTTTGATGGCACGGGCCAGTTCGCGCTGCTTCTTGGCTGATACGGCGGTGATACGGGAAGGCACGATCTTGCCACGCTCGGAAATATACCGTTGCAGCAGGCGCGTGTCTTTATAGTCGATTGCGGGCGCATTGTCGCCGGAGAACGGGCAGACTTTGCGGCGGCGGAAAAATGGTTTGGAAGCCATGTGTTACAGTCCTTATCTAGCGCGATTGATCAACGACGTTCGCGGCGTTCGCCACGATCGCCACCACGGTCGCTACGCTCGTCACGCTTTTGCATCTGAACCGAAGGGCCTTCGGGATGTGCATCGACCTTGATGGTCAGAATGCGCATGACATCTTCGTGCAGGGCCATCAGGCGTTCCATTTCCTTAATCGCAGGAGCAGGTGCGTCGGTTTTCAAAAAGGCGTAGTGGCCTTTGCGATTCTTGTTGATCTTGTAGGCCATCGTTTTGACGCCCCAGTATTCCTGTTCAACGACAGAACCACCGTTGTCGGACAAGATCGTGCTAAAGTGCTCGATCAGCCCCTCGGCTTGCGTGGAGGACAAATCCTGACGCGAGATAAAGACATGCTCGTAGAGCGGCATGTGCGTTTCCTTTGTTCAAGCGGGCTTCATAGGCAGGACTAATCTCTTTGCGGTCCGGTCACGAGAGGCTCCGCTGCCAAATAAAAAGGTGCAAAGAGAGATCGCGTTATAACGCGACAGCGGGGCGTTGCAACCGGTAATGCCATCGGCGGGATGTTTGCCCAAAAATGCGTCATGTGCAGAAATGCGAACAGGGGTTGTTCACTGGTGCGTAATTGTTTCTGGTGCGGTGAGATTCTAGTACTACTGCAGTGAAACTAACATAATGGAACTTTATCCGATGAAACATCTTGCCCTTGCCGCCGCCTTTGCAAGCGTTGCGACCTTTGCCGTGGCCGAGCCCGAGAAGTATCTGCTTGATCCCGGCCACAGCCAGATCGTGTTTTCCTATGACCACGCTGGGTTCTCGACCACTACGGGAATGTTCTCGGGGTTCGAGGGTGACATCATGTTTGATGCCGCAGCCCCCGAGGCTTCGGTTGTCAACGTCAGCTTTCCGGTCGAGTCGATGATCACAGGGTATGCCCCGCGCAGCGGTCACTTTTTGCAATCGGGCGACTTTTTCAAAGTGGGTGAGTTTCCGCTTGTGACATTCAACTCGACGTCGATCGAAGTGACGGGTGAGAAGACGGCGCTGATCACGGGGGATCTGACGCTCAATGGTGTGACCAAGGCCGTGGTGCTTGATGCGCAGCTGAACGCCATGACCGACAATTATCCGTTCCCGCCAAATCAGGGCAAAAAGGGTATGGGCTTCACGGCGACTTCGATGGTCGTGCGCAGCGACTTCAACCTTGGCATGTTCGCGCCTTTTGTCGGTGACGAGGTCGAGCTGATGATTTCGATCGAGGCGATCTCCGGGGCGCAGGGGTCCTGAGGCGAGCTTTCTGATTAGGTTAAAATATCTGATTGGCTTAAAATAAAAGGGGCGGCGTGAGATAGTCACGCCGCCCCTTTTTTATGCTTTTTCCTGCGGCATTTCCCTGTTGGTAGTGAGATCAGTTGGTGGTGCGCGTGGCTGTCAGGTGTGCCGAGACATCAACAGACAGGCCCAGTGACGCGCCCTCGGGGTAGCTTTGGCCGATGTTGTGGCGCAGACGCTCGATGGTGGTTGTGCCGGACATTGTGGCTGTGTCGCCCTTGATATCGAGCGCGAAGGGCAGCGTCAGCGGCAGTTGTATCCCCTTGAGGTCCAGAACACCCTCGACAACGTAGCCGTCCTGCGTGCGCGAAATCGGTCCTTCGAAGATGGCAGTGGGAAAGGTTGCGGCGTCAAAAAAGTCGGCGCCCATGGCTTGCCCCGTGACCGAGCCGAGGGTGAGGCTGCCGATGGCGATTGTTACCTTTACGGTGCCCGGTGTCGGGGCGGTGCTGTTTTCGTCGAAGTCGATGGCGGCCGTCCAGTCGGCAAATGTACCGGTCACAGCAGAGCCGAATTGTGTGACGGTGAGGTCCAAAGTGCCTTGGGTGACGGTCCAACCCGTATCGACGGCGTCAAGTCGTGCGACCTGCGCGGCGGGTGTGTCGTCGTTGAACATGCCAAGGGACAGACCGACACCAATGGCCAGAAGGTAGGCGCCAAAGGCCGACAAGATCGGGGCCAGCGCAGTTTTGTGCGGGGCGAGCGGGGGGACTTCGGGCTGACCCGGCAGCATCCGGCGCAAGGTCACGTCACGGTCGATGAAGTGGTGCTTGAGGGCGCCGGCGACGTGCAAGCCGATCGACACGACGAGGAGCCGCCCAAAGATGACATGCAGCCCGGCAAAGACCGACGCCACATCGTCGTTCTTGGGGACGAACGGCAGGGACTGCCCGAATGGCCACCAGATCGGCGCGTAGCCGGTTGTTGCGGCGTGGTGGATCCATCCTGACAAAGGCACCAGAACAAGGGTGCCATAGAGAACCCAGTGGACTGTCTCGGCGAGCCAGCTTTCGAGTTTGCGGTCTGCGTGAAGCAGGCCGGGTTTGGGCTGTCCCAGTGCCCACGCAATCCGCGCAAGGGCCACAAAAAAGACCGTGACGCCGACGGTTTTGTGCAACGAGAAAAGCCATGCCTTGCGGGCCAGCGCATCGCCGGTGTCAAAGGCCATGTCATTTGCGATAATCCCCAGGGGAATGACCGTAAGCAAAAGCAGCACGGTCAGCCAGTGAAAGGTCTTTGTGATCGCGCCGTAGGTTTGGGAGGAGGATGTGAGGGTCATTAAACAGGGTCCTTTTCTGTTTCGGATTATACTAGCGCGATGTGTGGGTGCTGTCAGGCGCCGTAGATGCACAGGGGCTGTGCGGTTTACTTGGCAATCGCGGGGTGAGCGGCTAAACTGGATAAAACATCAAAAGGGGGGCCTGATGAGCAGAGCATTCGTATTTCCCGGACAGGGCGCGCAGGCAGTGGGGATGGGGTTGGCATTGGCCGAAAGCTATCCTGCGGCACGTGCGGTGTTCGATGAAGTTGATTCGGCGTTGGGCGAATCGTTATCGGCGCTGATCTGGGAGGGAGACATCGAGACGCTAACCCTGACCGCCAATGCGCAACCTGCGTTGATGGCGACATCTTTGGCGGTTGTGCGGGCGCTTGAGGCGGAGGGCGTTACTTTGCAGGCGGCTGATTTCGTGGCGGGGCATTCGCTGGGCGAGTACTCGGCGCTGTGTGCGGCTGGTGCGATCGGGCTGGCGGATACGGCGCGGCTGTTGCGCCTGCGCGGAGAAGCGATGCAGGCGGCTGTCGCGGTTGGCGAGGGTGCGATGGCGGCTTTGTTGGGGCTGGATTATGCCGCTGTTACCGAAGTGGCACGCGAGGCGCAGGCCGAAGGCGGTGTGTGTCAGGCGGCAAATGACAATGACCCGGGACAGGTGGTCGTTTCGGGCACGCGCGAGGCCGTGGAACGCGCGGTCGAGATTGCCAAGGGCAAGGGCGCCAAGCGGGCCGTTTTGCTGCCGGTGTCGGCACCGTTTCATTGCACCTTGATGCAGCCGGCGGCTGATGCGATGGCGCTGGCGTTGGCAGATGTGCAGATCACGGCGCCAAAAGTGCCGTTGGTGTCCAATGTGCGCGCCGAGGCGGTGCGGGATGCGGCGGATATCCGCAGTTTGTTGGTCGAGCAGGTGACAGGCTCTGTCAGGTGGCGCGAATCTGTTCTGTGGATGGCGGGACAGGGTGTGGGCGATATCTGGGAGTTGGGGGCTGGAAAAGCTTTGAGCGGGATGATCCGGCGTATTGACCGCAGCATCTCCACACGGGCAATTTCTGCGCCCGATGATATAAAAGCAGCGGTTGCTGCATTGGCGGAAGGAAATGAGCGTCATGTTTGATCTTTCAGGAAAAAGTGCTTTGGTAACCGGGGCTTCCGGTGGCATCGGCGGGTCCATTGCCAAGGCTCTGCATGCGTCGGGTGCGCGGGTCGGTTTGTCGGGAACACGGGTCGAGCCGCTTGAGGCGCTTGCGGCCGAGCTTGGGGAGGGGGCGTTCGTGTTGCCGTGCAACCTGAGCGATGCGCAAGATGTCGAAACGCTTCCCAAGGCGGCGATCGCAGCGATGGGGTCCGTTGATATTCTGGTGAACAATGCCGGAATTACGCGCGACAACCTGTTCATGCGGATGTCTGATGACGAATGGGCCAGCGTGATCGAGGTCAATCTGACTTCGACAATGCGGCTGTGCCGGGGTGTTCTGCGGGGAATGATGAAGGCGCGTTGGGGCCGGATCGTGAATATCAGCTCGATTGTCGGGGCGACCGGTAATCCCGGACAAGGCAATTATGCAGCGTCAAAAGCAGGCGTCGTGGGCATGTCGAAATCGCTGGCTTATGAGGTTGCGAGTCGCGGGATCACGGTAAATGCGGTTGCTCCCGGTTTTATCGCCACGGCGATGACGGATAAATTGACCGATGACCAAAAAGCCAAAATCCTTGTGCAGATTCCTGCCGGACGGATGGGCACGCCAGAAGAGATCGCGGCCGCCACTCTTTATCTGGTCAGCCCGGAGGCGGCCTATGTCACGGGGAGTGTTCTGCACGTAAATGGTGGAATGGCGATGTTGTAGCGCGCGCGTGTGCGGTCGGGTTGGTGGGGAGAGGCGCCCGTTTGCGAAACATACAGCGCGGGCGAAACCGTTTGCCTATGTTGGAGACTGTGCTATAGCGGCGCAGATTTCAGGCCTGACCCGAGGGGTTTTGATTGAATCCCCGCACTACCGGGATATCTACGCCCCTTTGGGCAATCTACAAAAGGATGGGGCAACTGCGCTCCACTATAAATGAGGAAGCCAAACCATGAGCGACATCTCTGATCGCGTTAAGAAGATTGTTGTCGAGCACCTGAGCGTGGAAGAGAACAAGGTAATCGAAGGCGCGTCCTTCATTGATGATCTGGGCGCGGACAGCCTTGATACTGTCGAGCTGGTCATGGCATTCGAAGAAGAATTCGGGATCGAAATCCCTGATGACGCAGCCGAGACGATCCAGACCTTTGGTGATGCAGTGAAATTTATCACCGAAGCAAGCTGATTTCCGGCTTCGCATCGAATGACGCGTGGCGGCACCCTTCGGGGTGCCGTTATGCGTTTCTGGGCAGGGTTCCGGAGCGGAGTTTCGAGGTGGACAGCAAGTTCCTCTGTTGCGGGGTCTTGCCGATGGAGGCCCGGGGCGTGTATCAGGGCAAATAAACTAGACTGCAGGAGGCGGGCATATGCGGCGAGTGGTAATCACCGGTTTGGGGATGGTTTCCCCTTTAGCTTGCGGCGTAGAGGACTCTTGGCAGCGGCTTTTGGCGGGTAAATCGGCGGCGGGACCGATCACGCGGTTCGATACGACCGGCTATGCCACAAATTATGCCTGCGAAATTCCTTTCGGGGATGGAACCGATGGGACGTTTAATCCGGATGACTGGATGGCCCCCAAGGAACGCCGCAAGGTGGATGATTTCATTCTTTACGGTATGGCTGCTGCTGATATGGCCGTGCATGATGCCGATTGGATGCCCCAAGACGAAGAAAGCCGTATTCGCACAGGTGTGATGATTGGGTCTGGCATCGGTGGTTTGAACTCGATTGCCGATACCTCGATATTGTTGCACGAGCGGGGGCCGCGGCGTGTGTCGCCCTTCTTTATACCGGGTGCGCTGATCAACCTGATCAGTGGGCAAGTGGGTATTCGGTTCGGCTTCAAAGGACCAAACCATGCGGTTGTGACGGCCTGCTCGACCGGTGCGCATGCCATTGGCGATGCGGCCCGTCTGATTATGCTTGATGATGCGGATGTGATGATTGCGGGTGGGGCGGAAAGCCCGATCAGCAAAATCGGGATTGCAGGGTTTAACGCGTGCAAGGCGCTGTCGACCAAGCGCGCAGATGATCCCACCAAGGCAAGTCGCCCGTATGATGCCGATCGTGACGGGTTTGTCATGGGCGAGGGAGCAGGTGTTGTTGTGTTGGAGGAATACGAGCACGCCAAGGCACGCGGTGCCAAGATTTACGCAGAAGTTCTGGGATATGGAATGTCGGGGGATGCTCATCACATCACGGCCCCTTCCGAGAGCGGCGAGGGGGGCGAACGCTCGATGCGTGCAGCGTTGAAGCGGGCAGGAAT
>JBLIFE010000111.1:0-6938 GCA_047633515.1 Paracoccaceae bacterium
ACCCGATTTGCCTGCGATCGCCGTCAGCGCCGCAGCTTCGCTCTGATACTCATCGCGGTGTTCCATAACCAGCCGCACCGCACGTTCGCGGAACTCGAGGGAATACGGCTTCGCGGTCTTCTTCTTTTGTGTCTGTTCCATAATGGGCAATTCTCCGAGAGTTTTGCCCTCCGGTAAACCCGGGGCGGTTCATTACGCCTTCGAGACGCTGAAATCGCTGGACCTGTGCGACCAGTTGCGCCATGTCGCATGACATGAATGAACTTACCATTGAACGCCTTGGTCACCTTGGCGACGGGATCGCACCCGGCCCGATATATGCCTCTCGCACCCTACCCGACGAAGTCGTCAGAGGTACTCTTGAAGGCGATCGGCTTACAGATGTACGCATCGTAACGTCCTCTTCCGACAGGGTTGCAGCCCCGTGCCGGCATTACAAAAGTTGCGGTGGCTGCGCCGTACAGCACGCCAGCGAAGCCTTTGTCGCGCGTTGGAAAATGGGGATCGTCGAACACGCTCTTGCCGCGCAGGACGTGACTGCCACCTTCCGTCCATTGATCAGTTCGGCCCCGCACACCCGACGCAGGGCCACCTTTTCTGGGCGCCGCACCAAAAAAGGCGCACTGGTGGGTTTTCACAGTGCCGGCTCGACTGCCGTCATTGCTGTGCCGGAATGCCTTTTGGTAACGCCTGCCCTGTTGGCCGCCATACCGATCGTGGAAGAGATCACGATCCTTGGTGGCTCCCGCAAGGGCGAGTTGTCGTTGACCGTGACCGAAACACGCTCCGGTCTGGATATCTCTGTGACCAACGGCAAGCCGATGGACACTTCTCTCGAGGTCGCACTGGGCGGCTTGGTGAACAAGGGGAGGCTGCTGCGTCTGTCGTGGGACGGTGAGCAGGTCGTGCAACGCGACACCCCGACGGTCGACTTTGACGGCATCACCGTTCCCCTGCCCCCCGGCGCGTTCCTTCAGGCAACCACCGACGGCGAGGCAATTTTGCGCGCCTGCGTAACCGAGGCCGTTGGCAGCGCGGGGCGCATACTTGATCTGTTTGCCGGGTGCGGGACCTTTGCATTGCCGCTGGCGCGCAACGCAGCCGTCCACGCGATCGAGGCGCTTCCGGCTATGCTTAAGGCGCTGGACCAAGGGTGGCGTCGCGCAGACACTCTAAAGCCGGTAACGACGCAGGCGCGCGATCTGTTTCGCAACCCGGTCCTTCCCGAGGATCTCAAAACCTATGACGCAATCGTCATCGATCCCCCCCGCGCAGGGGCCGAGGCCCAAATGGCAGCACTCGCACAAAGCGATGTGCCGGTGATCGCGGCGGTTTCGTGCAATCCTGCGACCTTTGCGCGCGATGCAAAGTTACTGATTGCGGGGGGCTACCGGCTTGACTGGGTGCAGGTCGTTGACCAGTTTCGCTGGTCGACCCATGTCGAGCTGGTCGCGCGTTTTGTGAAACCGCCGCGCCTCAAACGATAGCAGCCCAATCACGTTTGTTTGAATGCCAGTTCGAATTGACAGATTCACGCCACAGACAATTGCATATAAACTGTTTTGAAAGGGCAGAGGCAGGCAGAATGATACTTAACCGAAGGGCGCTTCTTCTCACGGCACTCTCGCTGGGTGCGTGTTCACAAAGTAAATTCAAATCTTATGAGGGTCCCCAAGTATCGCGCGTTGTCGTGCTGAAAGGCAATCGCAAGATGTATCTGCTGAATGGAAACAGCGCCCTTCGAACTTATGATTTTGATCTCGGTTTCGCACCCGTCGGACACAAGCAGATCGAAGGGGATGGACGCACTCCCGAAGGCAGCTATTTGATCGACCGGCGTAATCCGAATTCAAGCTTTCATCTGTCAATCGGCATTGATTACCCGAATGCCCGCGATATCGCCGTAGCCGAGGCCATGGGCAAAAGCCCCGGTGGAGAGATTTTTATTCACGGCCAGCCGACACTGGGCAGTCCGAATGGCCCTGATTGGACCGCAGGATGTATCGCCGTTGAAAACCCCGAAATCGAAGAAATCTACGCGATGGTCCAGAATGGAACCCAAATAGACCTTTTCGCTTGATCAGGCGCGCGGGTCTCGAACCGGATCAGGTTCGGGGCCGCAGCCTTCGATGCACAGCCACAGCCGGGCTTGCCCGGCTGCCGGGCCCAACAAAGCGAATGACATCCTCTGGATGTCCTTGAGGTTGGCGGGAGCCCCACCTGCCGCAACACCCGAGTGCACGGGGCATTTACTGCCCTATCTGCGGGATGGAGCAGATGACATTTGACAGCTTGAGGTTCGCGATCACGGGATCAAAAATGCTGCGTCTGCAAGTAGGAGGCCCGCCGCTTCGGCAAGACGACACAGCACAGCCTCTGAAATCGGTCCGAAGCTTGAGGCAAAGCGCTTAGAAATCTCGTTGTCAGACGCGCACCTGTTTCCGGCGAGAACCTCGACGTTTCTATCATCAGTTGCAGGTTCGGTACAAAGGTTGGCGGATATGATCTGCGCGCCGTAAACACGCGGGCACCCTTAGCTGTTGGCGGATGACACGCCCGTCAAGGTGCAGACCAAATCCAGGGTACGACCAGCACCTTCAGTTCAGTGTTGACCGGAAAGGGAACGCGCCGCCTGTCGGGCAGTGGATAGCGCCACCGCAGTGTTCGGAACGCAGAGCGGAAGCGTGCGCTATAGCCAACTTTATCAGCAGACTAGAACTCCAGTTGTCCTGCCCCTACATCCCCTAGCACAGACCGTGTAATCCGCACCAATTCGGCAGTGATCGGTGTCTCGGATAAAGCATGACCCGCCATCGGGATCATCTTCAATTCTCCGGCGGGCCAGCGTTCACACAATTTCCATGCCGAAACAGGCGGACAAATCATGTCGTATCTGCCTTGCACGACACTGCCGGGAATGTGGCCGATGGCGTCCATATCCTCAAGGATTTTAAGGTCTCGATCCAGAAAACCCTTGTTTATAAAATAATGATTTTCAAGTCTGGCAAAGGCACGCGCATAATCTGCCGGGCTTTCCCCCACCATTGCGCTCGTCTCGATAGAGGCAAGCGCGTTCTCCCAAGAGGCCCAAGCCCGCGCAAACCTTGTCTCTATTAGCCTGTCCCCCGAAAAAAGACGCCGGTGGTAGGCTCCGATCAGATCATCGTGTTCATCTTGAGGGATCAATCCGCTAAAGCGAGCCCATTGATCCGGAAAAAACTGCCCCGCTCCGCCACCATAAAACCACTCCAGTTCAGCCTGGGTCATCAAGAACACACCGCGTAGGGTCAGATACGCCACACGATCAGGATGCGTCTGGGCATAGATAAGTGAAAGTGTCGCGCCCCAGCTCCCTCCGAACACCATCCAACGGTCGATATTCAGTGCAACACGGATGCGTTCGATGTCGGCCACAAGATGCCACGTCGTGTTGTCCACCACACTGGCATGCGGCCGGGACCGACCACACCCCCGCTGATCGAACAGAATAATCCGGTATCCCGATGCGTCGAAATAGCGTCTCATGGCAGGGCTACAGCCACCACCCGGACCACCATGTAAAACAATAACCGGAATCCCTTTGGGATTGCCGCATTGCTCGACATAAATCCTGTGCCCATCGCCCATATCCATCATCCTTTGATCAAAAGGATCGATCGGAGGATACAGATAATGGACTGCGCTTTTTTGACCGGCTCGTCTATCCATGTTTAACCTATATAGCTCTGTAGAAGGCGGTGCCATGATAAATGGCAGCTAATTGAAAAGAGGATCGACCAAGATGACAACAGCCCAGACCACAGTGGACCCCGCAGAGATTGCCAAATTCGAAGCCATGGCTGCAGAATGGTGGGATACTAACGGAAAATTCAAACCGCTACATATGCTCAACCCTTGCCGGCTTGATTATATCACCCGTCAGATTGCAGCAGAGTTCGACCGTGATTTAAGCTCTGAAATGCCCTTCTCCGGATTGCGCATTCTGGACATCGGCTGTGGTGGGGGCCTGTTGTCCGAACCGATGGCGCGGCTAGGGGCGACAGTGATCGGCGCAGATGCCGCCGAGCGTAATATTCCGGTCGCAAAGCTCCATGCCGAGCAATCCGGACTAGAAATCGATTACCGCTTCACAACAGCAGAAGCGATGGCTGCCCAAGGCGAACAGTTCGATGCCATTCTCAACATGGAAGTGGTCGAGCATGTTGCCGACCCGCAAAGCTATCTGACAGCATGCCGCCAATTGCT
Source organism: Paracoccaceae bacterium (assembly GCA_047633515.1). Lineage (GTDB taxonomy): Bacteria > Pseudomonadota > Alphaproteobacteria > Rhodobacterales > Rhodobacteraceae > JBLHUT01. The sequence continues at coordinate 4,246 of JBLIFE010000111.1, forward strand.
GAAACCAGGTGGCTTGATGGTGTGCTCGACATTGAACCGGAACCCTAAAAGTTACCTGTTTGCCATTATCGGAGCGGAGCATGTGATGCGCTGGCTCCCGAAAGGGACGCACGAATGGCAGAAGTTCATCACTCCGGACGAACTTTATGGCCTGCTGCGCCAGTCCGGGCTTGAGCCTGTGGACCGCAAGGGTTTTGTCTTTAACCCACTCGCCTGGACGTGGTCCATCAGTCACAAAGACCTGAGCGTGAACTATGTGACGGCTAGCAAAAAGCCGGTGTCCTGACGGGGCCCCGCACCCCTCCCGTCCACTTGCATGGTTGGGCATGGCGCGCTTGAGAGGGTCCGCCAGTTGCGACGTTTGGCAAAGCGCGCCTTTACACCGGTATCCCTGATGGTGAGGGGACAAGGATCGCCGGCGCCAACGCACTGCTTCGGCCCGACCATAAGTAGCGAGTATCCGAAACTCTGTGTATGAGGCTCAGCCGATGCAGATTTGACGGGTCACTTGTTGAACCGTTCTGGTTATAAGATAGCGAGCTGGTTTAGTGCAGCATACTATTACCGGCAACACATGCTTGCATGTGTGAGAGGCCATTCTCTGATACAGCGCCCTGCTTTCTCGAAGCTGCGGATGGCGAGATAGATCAGCTTTGTCGCGGCGTCGTCTGTTGGAAAGCTACCGCGTGTTCGGATGGTTTTTCGGATCACTCGGTTCAAGCTTTCAATCGCATTTGTGGTGTAGATGATTTTCCGCACTGCTGGTGGGAAGGCAAAGAACGGGATGATTTCCTGCCATGCCCGCCGCTATGAGGGTGCGATCGAGGGGTATTTCTGGCCCCATTCGGCCTCAAAATCAGCCAAAGCCTTTTCAGCCTCGACGTCATCGATCGCCCGATAAATCCGATTCAGATCTTTGGCCACGACCTTGCGATCTTTCCAGCCGCAGACGTTCAGGGAGTTGGAGGGGACCGTGGCTCCGGTGGGGCCGCGAAAGCCCCGACAACGCACCAGATGCACGATGCAGGTTTGGACCGTCGGCCTCAGAATAGGCCGCGTTGATAGCGTCAGGGAAGCCCTTGAGGCCGTCCATTGCCCGGCAGTCATTTGCTTGCAAACGATGAGTATCCGTATTGGTCAAGCGGGGTATTCATTCCATTTTCGACCGTCGCGCAGCAATGCATTTGCTATGACAACGAGTTTGCGCATGACTGCTGTGATGGCCAGTTTTTTGCACTTCCCGGTTGATACAAGTTGCTCATATCTGGCCCTCGGATCCGGGTTGAATCGTGTTGCGGCAACGGCTGGTAAATAGACCGTGCGTCTGGCGCTGGCATGCCCGCCCCGGATGTGGCCTTTGCCCTGCCATTTTCCCGATTGCCTGGAAATCGGGGCAAGACCGGCCAGTTTTGCCGCTTGCTTACCGCTCAATTCTCCAAGCTCGGGCATGTCCGTGAGAGGCGCACAGGCTGTGACTTTGGCGATGCCGGGAATGCTCGCCAGAATGTCAGCTTTGGCGCGCAACTCTTCATCTGCAGCAATGATCGTGTCGACCAAGTCTGCAATTCGGGCAAGTCTGCAATTCGGGATAGATCGCGTTCGATCTCGCTCAAACGTCGTTTTATCTGCCGGGTCAGCAAGCGGTGGGGTGTGGCCGCGAGTCGCCTACTCCATGTGCTTCTGCGGTAACCGTCGGCGAGGCCGGTGATCTCCTTGCGGCCTCATTCATCCGCCCAGATGTACACGAACCGACGCGTGCTCAGATTGCGGCGCTGCCAGCGGTCGTACTCGTCCCACCAATCGGCCTTGAGCCGCGAGATCGTCGTCGATGACAGCCCTGCCGCATTCGGCCCAAGCAGGGCGGCGAGCGCCTCGTGAAAATCACCGGCCGAAATACCCTTGAGATAGAGCCAGGGCAGCAGCTCTTCGATGGATTTGACTTTGCGCAGGGAGGGAAGCAGAATTGTTGACGCGAACCGGACTTTCTCAGCAGCATCACCCCGATCGCGGACGCGCGGAACCTTGACCGGAACAGCGCCAATCCCCCTTTCGGCAGATCGCTACGCAATCGCCTGTTGGGCAATGGTCATCACCTTGCGCTCAGGCAGGTGACCAAGCCGAACCAACCGTGCGCGGCCATCGTCCGTTCTGTCGGATGCATCCGTTTCCATAAGCGCTCAGACGCTGCGCGCCAGACCATAGGATGCCCGCCAGTGGATCAGGTGAAAAATCCATGTGGATCGCGAAGCTGGCGAAGGGTATCTCTCGTCATGTGGCATATCGTTTTCCCACCTCAGAATCGCAGCGCGTGAACATCGCCATGATATGCCGCCCCAAGTGTTCGTGTAAGCCACCTTTCGTTCGAAGGCGACAGAGCTTTTCCAACCCAGTTTTGAGGGGTGATGACGTGGGTTGTAAAAGCCGTTAATGTATTCAAAGACTGCCATTTCGGCCTGTCTGCGGGTGTCCCACGTGAAACGCCCCGAGTTTATCGGAGACCTATAGGTTCATTTCACGCGACCACATCGAGCACATCGCGTTGTGCATGGTAATTCTGTTCGGCCTCTACTGGCGGGATGTTTCCGATGGGCTTTGGTGATGGCGTGGATGGGCGTTGTTGGGTAAGTCACGCCTGAGGCATGATTGCCCCTTTCCCCTTTGGCATCAGGCCACGCGGACGAACTCGGCCGTTC
>JBLIFE010000112.1:0-6926 GCA_047633515.1 Paracoccaceae bacterium
TTCCACTCTTTCGAACATGCCCTTGTCAGCTATATCGCGGCCGCTGCACGTGACGGGGAAATGATCCCGCTTTATTTTGAAACGGGGGCCGACCCTTACGGCTTCGGCTCTGCCTATACGTTTTTTGCTAATGTGTTTTCGGTAGAAGATATCGACACCGCCGACGGTAGCGTTCAGCGGGTGATGTTCGAGCAGGTCACAATGGGGGCTACGACTGTGCCGTTGCCAGCAGGTTTCGTACTGTTGATCGCAGCACTTGGCGGGCTTGGCCTGACAAGGCTGCGCATCAACCGCACGTCGTAGCTTGCGCCGAACGTCATTGCAGTCAGCGGGTTTTACTGCGTTGATGATGTGGCATCTTCAAGGGGTCCACAGTGAGCCAGCCAGACACCATTGCCTATCTGACAACCAAAGAAGTCGCCGCTTTATTGCGGGTCAAAGAGCGTAAGGTTTATGATCTGGCCGCGGAGGGAGAGATCCCGCACCACCGCATCACCGGCAAGCTGCTGTTTCCCGCCGCCGAAGTGACCGCCTGGATCGAGGGCAGCCCACTTGAGGAAACCGGCCCGCGTCCGGCGATCATCGCAGGATCGCATGATCCGCTTCTGGATTGGGCTTTGCGGGAATCCGGCTCGGGGCTGGCTGCCCTGTTCAACGGAAGTCGGGGCGGCATCGAGCAATTCAAAAGCCAGAATGCCGCCTTGTGCGGAATGCACATTCCCGAGGCCGACGGGTGGAATATACAAACTGTCGCCGATAGCGGGCTGCGGGATTGTGTGCTCATCAGCTGGGCCAAACGCACGCAGGGGTTGATCGTCGGGGACCGGATGGCAGGGCGGGTCAAGGGCCTTGAAACGCTGGATGGTGCCAGCGTCATGCTGCGCCAACCCGGTGCCGGTGCCCGCGCTCTGTTTGATAAACTTGGCGCAGAACACGACCTTTCCAAGGCGATCATTCTGCCAAAACCCGCACATACCGAAACCGATGCCGCATCGGCCGTCGCATCCGGCGAGGCCGATGTTGCCTTTGGACTGCTTGCCGCAGCCGCCCAATTCCGGCTTGGGTTTGTGCCTCTCGCCCAAGAACAATTCGACCTGCTAATTGATCGGTCTGCCTATTTCTCGCCGCCCGTGCAGCGCCTGATTGCCTTCGCACGGACGCCCGCGATGAACGCCAAGGCGCAGCAATTGGGGGGGTATGACATCAGCGGGCTTGGGCAAGTACGCTGGAACGCACGCTGATCACTGCACGCCCCTATTGAGCCGCCGCATTGGGAAAGAAAAGCTGTTGCCCGTCACGGGTAAAACCGGCAATCGCGGCCTGCCCTGCGGCAGAAATCACCCAATCCACAAAAACCTGCCCCAGTTCGGCCCTGACGTTGGGATGCTTTTCAGGGTTGACCAGTATGATCCCGTATTGATTAAATAATCGGGCATCGCCCTGCACCGCGATCTGAAAATCGCCCTTGTTGCCAAACGCAGTCCAAGATGCCCGATCGGTCATGATATAGGCCCCCATTGCCACGCCCAGATTAAGCGTGGCCCCCATGCCCGACCCTGTTTCGCGGTACCAGCCGCCAGACGCTTCGGCAACATCGACGCGCGCCTGCTGCCACAGACCAAGCTCGGCCTTGTGGGTGCCGCTGTCATCACCGCGCGACGCAAAAGGAGCCTTGGCTGCGGCGATCCGGGTCAAGGCGTCAACCACATCAACTGTCCCCGCAACACCAGCTGGATCAGACGGTGGGCCGACAATAACAAAGTCGTTATACATCACGTCAAAACGCTCAACACCGTCACCCGCCGCCACAAACGCCTCCTCCGAGGCCTTAGCATGCACGAACAAAACGTCACCATCGCCGTTCGCGGCATTCCGAATGGCCTGGCCCGTGCCAACCGCCACAACACGCACATCAATTCCACTTTGGGCGGTAAAAATCGGTAAAATGTGATCAAAAAGCCCTGAATTCTGCGTCGAGGTTGTCGACTGGAGCAATATGAAACGCTCCTCGGCCTGCGCGGAGGCGCTCCCCACAGCAAAGATTGTGACCAAAGCCAGAACCCCGGATCGGATCAGTATCAGAAAACTCGACATTTTTAGGAACCCTCGTCATAATGAGTAGCCTCAAGGTAAAGTCGCCCCTCGAGCCATGCTTGTGCCGCAGCAGAGCGCGGCGTGGTCAGAACCTGTGTGGCAAGACCGGCCTCGGCCACCTGCCCTGCATGTAAAAAAACAATATCGTCGGCAATGCGTTGTGCCTGTCCACGATCATGGGTTACCAGAACAATTGTGATCCCCGCCGCATGCGCCTGCGCAATCAACGCCTCGACATGTGCTGTAGACGCCGGATCAAGGCTTGAAGTCGGCTCATCCAGAAACAGGACCTCCGGGGCACAAACAAGCGCACGGGCAATAGCGAGCCTTTGCTGTTGTCCCCCCGAAAGCACCCGCGCAGGGCGCTCTGCCAGATCTGTCAGCTGTGCCTGTTCCAGAGCTTGCGCAACGCGCCGGGCTTGTGCACGGCCCCAAATACCACGGATCATCAGCGCGAACCGCAAATTCGCGGCAACCGAGCGGCGCAGCATAACAGGTTTTTGGAACACCATCGCCTGTGCGCTGCGTGCCGCGCGGTCGAGCGGACGGCCCCGCCACATCACATCCCCCGACGTCGCCGGAACAAGACCGTGCAGCAGCCGGAGCAAAAGGCTTTTGCCGCTGCCATTTGCCCCCATGATCACCGTTTTACGTCCCGCCCTGATCTGAAGGTCGAGCCCCCCCATCAAACGCTGCCCGCCCTGTTCATAAACGAGACCTCGCGCGGTGATCAAAAACGGCACCTGCCCGGCAGGGCCACGGTCAGGCGGCGTTGTGGCGCCAGTTTTTTGAAGGGCCATATCAAGCATAAGCCGCTCGTGCAGCCGAACTGCGCAGCGACATAACGAATGCGTTCACAACCAAAGCCAGAAAAAGCAGAACCAGCCCAAGCGCCAGCGCCAGTTCGAGGTTACCCTTGGATGTCTCAAGCGCGATCGTGGTCGTCATGACCCTTGTGACATGGTTGATATTACCGCCTACGATAATCACCGCACCGACCTCTGCTGTGGCCCGCCCGAACCCTGCCAGAACAACAGTCAGGAGACTGTATCGCGCATCCCACAAAAGCGCGACAATCCGGTGGATGTTTCCCACACCCAGCGACAAGAACTGTTCGGCATACTCCACAAGGATGTCGTCGATTACCTGTCGAGTCAAAGCAGCAACAATTGGCAGAACAAGGATCGTCTGAGCCACAATCATCGCTGTTGGTGTGTAAAGAAGTCCCAAAACCCCCAATGGTCCCGAGGCCGACAACGTCATGTAAACAAGCAGACCCACAACAACCGGCGGCAATCCCATCAAGGCATTCAAAACAAGTGTGACACCAGTGCGCCCGCGGAAATGAAAGGCCCCGACAACCGCCCCCAACGGCAACCCGATCAGGCAGGCAATCACAACAGCCGTCAGCGTCACGCGCAGCGACAAGCCAATGATCTCGAGCAGATCAGCATCCATCCCGATGATAAGACCCAAGGCAGAGCCCAGAACCTGCAAAAACCCGTCCAACAGCTTTTCCTCCCGTTAACGGGAATAAAAGCATACAAATGCATATTTTTGCAAGTCATCCTGTCTGCGTCATGACACTTAATGCTGCAAACGCCGCCAAAAAACGCACCTTTCGTGGTCAAAGGCAGAACAGGCTTTGCACGGGCCATCCACTTTGTCTTTTGTATCGTTCCTAAAACACAAAAGCCGCCCCCGAAGGGACGGCAATTGCGCTACTGCTTGAGCAGTAATCAGTTCATCGCAGGCGGAGCCAGCGAGTAGAGATAGGCATAAAGGTTTACAGCATCATCTGCACTGCGGACCTTATAGCTCATCTTACTGCGCGCACGCTTGTTGTCGGTGACCTCACGAAGATAACCAGTCGGATCTTGAACATAGGCGACAAAAGCCTCTTCGTTCCACACCAAAGCGTTCTCTTCGCCAGCCGTAACGGTGTCCTTACCGTAACGGAAGTCCTCGACAACGCCAGCCTGACGACCGGCTATCGCATACAGGTTAGGGCCTGTTTTTGACGCGCGCCCGGCCAGTGTTTCGCCAGCTTCATTCTTAACAACGTGGCAGGCAACGCATTGCTTGCCAAAAGCGGCCTCTCCGGCAGCAACATCACCCGCAGGCATGGCCGCCGAATGGCTCTCGGCAAAGGCCGGAACAGCGAAAATAAGGCCTGCAGCGGCAAGTGCAAAAATATTCTTCATGATTTCCTCATTCTGTTTTCAGTCATATGGCGGGGACCACGCTCTCCGAAAATCCAGCCGCCGGTCTTTTCGGCTCTCACTGCGGTGCACCCCAGTAATTAGCCCAATCATAGCCTTGGTCAAAGAAAAACACAAACCGGCCTGTGCGACGCATACCCCCAAGTCAATCAAGCCACAGCCTGGGCCAATGCGCATTGCTGCCAAAGAACCTTGATCGCACGCACCAGATGTTCGATGTCGGCATCCGTATGAAGTGGCGAAGGTGTGATTCGAAGCCGCTCTGTGCCCTTTGGAACAGTGGGATAGTTTATTGGCTGCACATAAACTCCGTGATCCTCCATCAGAATATCACTGATCTGACGACATTTCACCGGATCACCGATCATCACCGGAATTATATGGCTCTCGTTTGGCAGATGCGGAATACCCGCGCGGTCCAATGCCGCGCGCAGCTTTGCGACCTGCCGCTGTTGGGCTTCACGTTCCACGTTTGACACTTTGAGGTGCGCAATCGAGGTCTGTGCCGCCGCCGCAACCGCAGGCGGGATAGCTGTCGTAAAGATGAAACCACTCGCGAAAGAGCGGATAAAATCACACATTGCAGCTGTTCCGGTAACATAGCCGCCCATGCAGCCAAACGCCTTTCCCAGCGTTCCCTCGATCAGATCAATACGGTGCGCCACACCTTCGCGCTCGCTCATGCCGCCGCCTCGCGGTCCGTACATGCCAACCGCGTGCACCTCGTCAAGATAGGTCATTGCGCCGTGTTTTTCACAAACATCCAGGATCTCGGCGATCGGTGCCACGTCGCCGTCCATGGAATAAACACTCTCGAAGGCGACCAACTTGGGGCGGTCGCCCACGGCTGCCAATTTACGGTCAAGATCAGCCGCATCGTTATGTTTCCAAAGAACCTTGTCAGCCCTTGAATGACGAATTCCCTCGATCATCGAGGCGTGGTTCTCGCTGTCGGAAAAAATCACAAGATCCGGAATACGCGCACCTAGCGTGCTCAGCGACGCCCAGTTACTCACATATCCCGAAGTAAACAGCAGCGCCGCCTCTTTGCCGTGCAGATCAGCCAGTTCTTTTTCAAGCAGCAAATGGTGATGGTTCGTGCCAGAAATGTTGCGCGTGCCCCCGGCCCCGGTTCCACAAACTGCGATCGTGTCGCACATCGCCGCCATCACATCCTTGTTTTGGCCCATTCCAAGGTAGTCATTGGAACACCAGACAGTAACCTCGTTGACCCCGCCTTCGGCATTATGGCTGATTGCGCGCGGAAACTTTCCGGCTTTACGCTCCAGCTCGGCAAAAATGCGATAATTGCCATCTTCTTTCAGCTGTGCAAGCTCGCTTTTAAAGTGGGCCTCAAAATCCATATCGTCGTCCTCGTCGTGTATTCTAGTCTTTTTCAGGATTTGGAGCAGGCAAAAGCCAGCGCCATAATTTTGCATCAGGGAGCATACCACCATGAACCAATGCTTCAGTAGTGCCAAGGCTGTCAGGGACGTCAAAAGGGCAAGTGCGACAATCATTCCGGGACCCTCCAAAGATAAAAGCCGCTCCAGCCAGCACGCGGCTGCAAGTGTCAACAGTGTGACAGAAATCGGGAACAGCTCATTCATAGCAGAAAAGCGAAAATGCGACGGCAGATGCGCCAGCGCAGAAGGAATGAACTCTGTGTTGATCCGCGGCACGCCGAAGAACAGATTCAGCTTGGCAGAGATGCGCGCCACAAACAAAAGCGCAAACGTCCAGAAATCGAACGGATTAACCGCATCCCGAGCCATCAAAGCCATGGCAACAAATGCCGCAAACAAAAGCAACTCATGATAGGCAATCGTTCTCCAAGCCCGTAAAAACCGTTCCCATTCAGGCAGACCACTCGAACAAATGCGCGTGTTCGGGCCAGTGACAAGCCCCGTCAGGAACGTCATCCCGATCCAGCCCCAGATTGCGAGGGTCAAAATAAACGCCACGTAAACCGACGTTAATCTATCATCATTCAACTGTCTGACGTCAGCGCTTATGGGTCCAAATAGCCGTATTTGATAAGAGAGAGTTCTTGGCTCATCGTAACCACTGAGGCAGGGCAATCGCGTTTGGCTTAAGTGCTTGCTAACTGGTTGAGAAGGCTGAGAAGAAACGCATCGCTCCACCCGGTCGCTTCAGTTTGATCGAGAGCGAGCCTTTGGAGGTGTCGCGGCGGCGCGGGATGGCGATGTTGGTGGGACCATTGTCCTTGCGGTTGCGGGCGGCATCTTCCCGGAACGAAACGTCAAGTTGCCAATGCAGGGCGTTTTTGATCTCCCGATGCGCGCGGACGGTGGCCATGAGGACCTCGGGCGCAGGCACCCGGGACAGGGCGAAATGGCGCGTTTCGGCCTGTACTTTTCCATCGGTTTCCCGGCGGGACCCGATACGCCCGAAGGCCTGCAGGCCTGGAAATTCATGTTTATCCGCCAGACCCTTAGCGGAAACCACCGTGCCGGTGCGGGCCTCCTTACGGCCATGCCCGGCCTCCTCGTTATGCGCGACCGGATGGTCTGGCGGAACCTTGCCGAAACAGGACCGGGCATCGGACAGCAGTGAGTCCTGGTTGGCTTTCAGCGCCAGGTAATAATC
>JBLIFE010000113.1:0-6903 GCA_047633515.1 Paracoccaceae bacterium
GTATCCCCAAGGCCGGTGCGCCGGCCCGATCCATCCGACCCCGAAGCGACAACCGAGGCTTTGATCGCCAAAGCGGGGCTTGGTGGAAAACTGGGGTTTGTAGTGGCTGACGCCGCAACCGGAGAGGTTCTGGGCGCGCGAAACCCTGCATTGGGGCTGCCACCGGCCAGTACGGCAAAGGTCATCACGACAGCTTATGCGCTTGATCGCCTTGGACCTGAATATCGTTTTGTCACGCGCCTTCTTGCGGACGGGGCGATTGAAAACGGGATATTGCAAGGTGATCTGATCCTTGTGGGGGGGGGCGATCCGACGCTGGATACCAACGGTCTGGCGGACCTTGCCAAGCAGTTGAAGGCCGTGGGCCTCCGCGGGATCAAGGGGCGGTTCCTTACCTACGGTGCGGGGTTGCCGCATGTGGATGCGATTGATCCCGAACAACCCGCGCATGTGAGCTATTCACCCGCTGTGTCGGGATTAAACCTGAATTTCAACCGTGTGTATTTTGAATGGACGCGCGCCGGTGCGGGGTACGGGGTGACACTGGATGCACGCTCCGACCGGTACCGGCCCGAGGTAACGGCCGCGCACATTGTGATCGAGGATCGCGGAGCGCCGGTTTACACCTATGACAGGATCGACGGCAAGGACCAGTGGAGCGTGGCACGCAAGGCTCTTGGAAAGGGCGGCTCGCGATGGCTTCCGGTGCGAGATCCACAGGGGTACTGCGCCGATGTGTTCGCGACTTTTGCGCGCGCTCACGGGATTGTTCTGCCGCTGGCACAGGCCAGCAGCGCACCACCGCAAGGCACGATGCTGGCGCAGCTTGAAAGCGAGCCGCTGCACCAGATGCTGCGCGGAATGTTGAAGCATTCTACAAACCTGACGGCGGAATGTGTCGGAATGACGGCCACGGCGCTGGCGTCGGGGCGTCCGTCGGGGTTAAAGGCATCGGGGTCGGAAATGCAAAGCTGGCTGGATGATCAGATTGGCGCCTTGGACGCACGGTTCGTGGATCATTCCGGCCTCGGAGACGGGTCACGGATTTCGGCACAAGAGATGGTGCGCGCCTTGGTACAGCTGGGGTCCAAGCCACAACTTGCTCCGATGATGAAGCAGATGTGGATGCGGGATGCAAAAGGACGGCCTGACAAGTCGCATGCCGCGATTGTGCGGGCCAAGACAGGAACCTTGAATTTTGTGTCGGCCCTTGCGGGGTATGTGACGGTGCCTGACGGGCGGGACCTTGCGTTCACGATCCTGACGGCCGAGCCGGAGCGCCGTGCCGCCATCCGTCCGCAGGACCGTGAAAGACCGCGTGGTGGCCGGGCTTGGGCAGGACGGTCGCGCATGTTGCAGATGCGATTGATCGAGCATTGGGTCAATACGCACAAGCCCTAGTCGCACAGGGTTCCGGACACTTGATCTAAACACGGGACCAAAACACTGGTTTAAAACACAGGGCCAAAACGCGGGGCCAAAACACTGGGCTCGCAAACGGGGCTTGCGAACGGGGCATGGAAAAAACGGCAGTCACGCGGTGCCCTGCTTGCAACCGGCGCGGTGCGTCGCCACAGTAGGCGCGGGACTAGCCGCATACCGCGGTTTTGGCGCAGGAGAAAATTTGATATGCTCGGCAAAACTTCTGCACTGGAACTGGTTTCGGCGGCCCGCGCGGTGCGCGAAAATGCCCATGTTCCCTATTCGAACTTCAAGGTCGGCGCGGCGATACGCACCCCTTCGGGGGCGGTTTATGTCGGCTGCAATGTTGAGAATGTCGCCTATCCGGAAGGGACCTGTGCCGAAGCCGGTGCGATTGCCGCAATGGTTGCCGCCGGAGAATACGTGATTTCCGAAGTGGCCGTCATTGCCGATAGCCCCGGCCCGGTGCCGCCCTGCGGCGGGTGCCGCCAGAAACTTGCCGAGTTTGCAGCAGGCGAGGTGCAGGTTACGATGGCCACTACGTCGGGGGCACAAAAGTGTGCGACCGTATCGGAATTGTTGCCCGGCGCGTTCGGTGCCGGCCATATGGTCGCGAGTTAGCCGGTGGAGGCCCGCGATATTCTTGCGGATTTGCGTGGCGGGCGGTCGATCAGTGCTGCAAAAGCCGCGTGGTTTGCGCGGGCTTTGGCCACGGATGCTGTGAGTGATGCTCAGGCGGGTGCGTTTGCGATGGGCATTTGTCGCGCTCCTTTGACGCCCGAGGCGCGCGTTGCATTCACCTTGGGGATGCGCGACAGCGGATCGGTTATGACATGGGATCTGCCCGGGCCGGTTGTGGATAAACATTCGACGGGGGGCGTGGGCGATTGTGTGTCGCTTGTGCTTGCGCCGGCGCTTGCGGCTTGCGGGGCCTATGTTCCGATGATTTCGGGTCGTGGTCTGGGGCATACGGGTGGCACGCTGGACAAGCTGGAGGCGATCCCGGGCTACAAGGTCGAGATCAGTGCCGAACGGCTGGGCACTGTGGTGCGCGATGTGGGCTGTGCCATTGTCGGTGCAACCGATGGTATCGCTCCGTCTGACAGGCGGCTTTACGGGGTGCGTGATCTGACAGCGACGGTCGAGAGCCTTGATCTGATCACCGGTTCGATCCTGTCGAAAAAGCTGGCGGCGGGGCCTGAGGCGTTGGTGCTTGATGTCAAAGTCGGCTCTGGTGCGTTTATGAAAACCTATGCTCAGGCCGAGGCGCTGGCGCGTGCCTTGGTTGAAACAGCCAACGGGGCGGGATGCCCGACCACGGCTCTGATTACGGATATGTCGCAGCCGCTTGTGACGGCGGCGGGCAACGCGCTCGAGATTTGCGAGGTCATGGAGACGCTGACCGGTACCGGTGTGACACACGCCCTGTGGGAGTTATCGGCGCAACTCGGGGGGGCGTTGCTGTTTGGGTCGGGGATGGTTTTGTCCCCCCAGCACGGCGCCAACGAGATCAGTGCCGTTTTATCCAGCGGTGCCGCGGCAGAGAAATTCGGAGAGATGGTCGCCGCTTTGGGGGGCCCGTTTGATTTTGTGGAACGGTGGCGGGACCGGCTGCCGGGGGCGCCTGTCACGCGCAGTGTTTTTGCCGACCGGGCGGGATTCGTGGCGCGTGTGGATGCGCAATCGCTTGGTCAGATTGTCGTCGGTCTTGGGGGGGGGCGCACGCGCGCGGGGCAACGGATAAACCCCGCCGTCGGGCTTTCGGAACTGGCGGGTATTGGCGAAGAGGTTGCTCAGGATCGCCCGTTGGGGGTGATCCATGCGGCAAGTGAAGCGGATGCGGACCGCGCCGAGGATGCGATGGGCAAAGCCTATAGCATTGGAGCGGTGGCATTGAATCCGCCAACGCTTGTTTACGGGAGTGTGGGATGACGGTGGGTGACGAAACCATGCCGCCAAAGGGGCGTCGGGCCTTTTTGATTGTGATCGATTCGGCTGGCTGTGGTGGTGCGCCCGATGCGGCTGCATTCGGTGATCCCGGCGCAAATACGCTGGCACATATTGCGCAGGCCTGTGCCGCAGACGTGACTGTCGACGTGAATGCAGACGTGAATGCAGACGTGAACGTAGACGTGAACGCAGACGTGGCAGATGGCGGGCGCAGCGGGCCACTTTTTGTGCCGAACATGGCCGCTTTGGGGCTTGGGCGTGCTGTGGCGCTTGCCTCGGGGGACCCGATGCCGGGTGTATCGATGGAGGCACGCGGCCTTTGGGGGGCGGCCACCGAAGTGTCGAGCGGCAAAGACACCCCGTCAGGCCATTGGGAGTTGGCGGGCGTTCCGGTGCCGTGGGACTGGCATTATTTCCCGCGCACCGACCCCGCTTTTCCTGCCGAATTGATGCACGACGTCTGTCGACTTGCGGGCACGACAGGCACCTTGGGCAATTGTCACGCGTCAGGCACCGCGATACTCGAGCAGCTGGGCGCCCGGCATCTGGAGACGGGGTGGCCGATTTGCTACACGTCCTCGGACAGTGTTTTCCAGATTGCCGCCCACGAGGAGCATTTCGGCCTGCAACGTCTGTTGGATCTTTGCGCCGCCCTTGCGCCCGCGCTGCACGCGATGCGCGTCGGCAGGGTGATCGCCCGACCATTTGTGGGGAGCGTCGCGCAAGGGTTCACCCGTACTGGCAACCGGCATGACTTCGCGGTGGCCCCGCCTGCGCCGACCCTGTGCGACTGGGTGCAGGCGGCGGGGCGCGCGGTTTACGGAGTTGGCAAGATCGGAGATATTTTTTCAGGTCGCGGGATTGACGAAGTGCGCAAAGGGGACGATGCGACGTTGATGAAGCATCTTGATGATCTGATGGAAGAGGCCACGGTTGGCAGTCTGGTATTTGCCAATCTGGTGGAGTTCGACAGTCTGTTCGGGCATCGCCGGGATGTGTCGGGATATGCGCGCGCGTTGGAACGGTTCGATGCGTGGTTGGGGCGGTTTGTCGGGCGGGCGCGCCCGGGCGACCTAGTTCTGGTGACGGCTGATCACGGCAATGACCCGACATGGCGCGGCACCGATCATACCCGCGAACGCGTGCCGGTGTTGATCCATGGCAAGGGGGCGGGGACGGTCGGCCTTGTTGGTTTCGCCGATGTCGGGGTCAGTATTGCACACCACCTTGGTGTACCATCCAAAGGGCCGGGGAGGTCGTTTCTGTGAAAGACATAAAAAAGGTTGAACTGCATCTGCATCTGGAAGGGGCGGCACCGCCCACGTTCATTCGCGGCTTGGCGCAGGAAAAAGGCATGCGGCTGGACGGGGTGTTCGACGAACACGGGCATTATGCCTATCGTGATTTTAACGAGTTCCTGAAGGTCTATGAGGCGGCGACCGAAGCCTTGAAAAGTCCCGAGGATTACGCGCGCCTCACCCGTGCGGTGCTTGAGCAATGTGCCGAAAACGGCGTGGTTTATGCAGAAACCTTTTTGAGTCCTGATTTTTGCGGTGGTGGCGATGTGGGCGCATGGCGCGAGTATCTGCTGGCAATCCAAGAGGCCGCGGAAGCCATGGCCGACACAATCACCTTGCGCGGGATCGTGACTTGTATCCGCCATTTCGGGCCGGAGCGGTCGCGCCCTGTGGCGCGATGTGCCGCCGAGACGGCGGGCAACTGGATTGTCGGGTTCGGAATTGCGGGGGCCGAGGCCGTGGGCAAGCCCAAGGACTTCAAGTGGGCGTTCGATTGCGCCCGTGAGGCGGGGCTGCACCTGACGGCGCATGCGGGTGAATGGGGCGGGCCGCAATCTGTGCGCGATTGCCTCGACGATCTCGGGGTCGAGCGGATCGGCCACGGTGTGCGGGCGATCGAGGATCCGCGGCTTGTGGATTATCTGGCGGAAAACGCCATCATGCTGGAGGTTTGTCCAGGCAGCAACATCGCGCTGGGCGTTTACAAACGTCTGTCGGATCATCCGATCGAAAAATTGCGCGCTGCTGGGGTTCCGATCTCGATCTCGACTGATGATCCGCCGTTTTTCCACACCACGATGACACAGGAGTTCGAGCATCTGGCCGATACGTTTGGATGGAACGAAGACGATTTTGAAGAAATAACACTGGCCTCGGCCAAAGCGGCGTTTTGCGACCCCAAAACCCGCGCTGCATTGATCAAGACATTGGAGACTACATGACCGATCCTGCCCCGCTGCCGCATCTGACCGTTGTTGATCATCCTTTGGTGCAGCACAAGCTGACCTTGATGCGTGACAAAGACACCTCTACAGCGGTATTCCGCCAGCTTTTGCGCGAAATCAGCCAGCTTCTGGCTTATGAGATCACGCGCTCGCTTGAAATGACGATGCGCCGGATCGAAACGCCGATGTGCGAAATGGAGGCGCCGGTACTGGACGGGCGCAAGCTGGCGCTGATTTCGATCCTGCGGGCGGGCAATGGCTTGCTCGACGGGATGCTGGAGCTAATCCCTTCGGCGCGGGTTGGCTTTGTCGGTCTTTACCGCGATGAAGAGACGCTTTTGCCGGTGCAATATTATTTCAAAGTCCCGACCGAGCTTGACGAACGGCTGGTGATTGCGGTGGACCCGATGCTGGCGACGGGCAATTCATCAGCCGCGGCAATTGACCTGCTCAAAGGAGCGGGTGCCACGAATATCCGCTTTTTGTGCCTGCTTGCGGCCCCCGAAGGGGTCGCCCGCATGAAAGAAGCCCACCCCGATGTGCCTATCGTCACCGCAGCACTTGATGAGCGGTTGAACGAACAGGGGTACATCGTGCCGGGCCTTGGCGATGCTGGCGACAGGATGTTTGGCACCAAATAGTGTGTGCACGGCCGGGCTTTGTGGCGCGGCTGTGCGTGGCACCCGTCAATAATGCGGCGGGCGCTCGTCTCCGAAAACGACGGCGCCTGTTGCATCTGCTTCGGCCTCGGCGGCACGTTGGCGCAGTTGCGTTACGTGATGCGTGAGCCGGTCAAGCTCCTTTTGCTGGCGGGCGACGACATCGGACAGGTCTTCGATGGTGCGGGTAAGGTGGGCAATGCGTATTTCGAGGGGTTCGCTCATGGGAGGGCGCCTTTGCTGGCTGTTGCGGGTCGGGTGGCCATGGGATAGACCGCGCGCGACAGGAAATCCAAGGGACTTGATGTATCATGGCGAAGGACAAGAAACCACGCCGCCCACGGGCTGATGTGCCGAAGGGGTTTCGCGACTACTTCGGGCAGGAAGTCGTGGCGCGAAACGCGATGTTGCGTCAGATCGCCGAGGTCTATCATTTGTACGGTTTTGACCCGCTTGAGACACCGGCTATTGAAACGGTCGAGGCTTTGGGCAAGTTTTTACCCGATCTGGACCGCCCCAACGAAGGCGTCTTTGCGTGGGAGGATGACGATGCCGGCTGGGTCGCGTTGCGGTATGATCTGACGGCACCGCTGGCGCGTGTTGCCGCGCAATATCGCAATGACCTGCCCA
>JBLIFE010000114.1:0-6887 GCA_047633515.1 Paracoccaceae bacterium
TTGGCGGATGTTCCGGGAGTTATTGCGGTAATGGTGAATTTGGCTGCTGAGACGGCGATGGTAGAATACCTTGAGGGCGTTGCATCGGCGCATGACCTGATGGCCGCCTGTGCGGCGATAGGATACCCCGCAGAGGTCGCGGAAGCGAACGCCAGCCAATCCCGCGTCGAACGCAAAGCAGATGAGGCGCGTGCGCTCTCGCGTCGGGTGGCAATTGCGGCGGCCCTTGCGCTTCCGGTTTTTGTTCTTGAAATGGGCGCGCACTTGATCCCGGCATTTCATATGGCGATCGAAAACAGTATCGGAACACAGACATCCTGGTTGATCCAGTTTGTGCTGACGACGATCGTTTTGTTTGGTCCCGGACGATATTTCTTTTCCAAGGGCATACCGGCTTTGCTCAGGGGTGCGCCTGACATGAACAGCCTTGTGGCTGTCGGAACAGGGGCGGCATGGAGCTATTCGGTCGTTGCCACCTTCCTTCCTTGGGTGCTGCCGGAAGGGGTGCGCGCGGTCTATTTTGAGGCCGCGGCGGTCATCGTTGTTCTTATCCTGATCGGGCGCTGGCTTGAAGCCCGCGCCAAGGGGCGGACAGGCGCCGCCATTCAGGCGCTCTTGGGTCTGCAGGTGCGCACCGCGCGGGTGATACGGGACGGGGAAGCCACCGAAGTGGATGTCGACAGTCTGGCCGTTGGCGATGTGATCCTGGTGCGCCCGGGTGACCGGATTCCGGTCGACGGCACAGTGACAGACGGCACGAGCAATGTTGATGAAAGCATGATCACGGGCGAGCCTCTGCCCGTTGCCAAAGCTGCGGGTGCAACCGTCACGGGCGGCACCGTCAACGGAACCGGTAGTTTGACATTTCAGGCCGCGCGGGTCGGGGCCGATACAACGCTGGCGCAGATCATTCGCATGGTCGAGGAAGCGCAGAGCGCGAAGCTGCCTATTCAAGGTCTCGTTGACCGGGTCACCCTTTGGTTCGTTCCGGCCGTGATGGCGCTCGCGGCGTTGACAGTCCTAGTTTGGCTGGTGGTCGGACCTGACCCCGCGCTGACGTTAGCACTGGTTGCCGGTGTATCCGTGCTGATCATTGCCTGCCCTTGCGCCATGGGTCTGGCCACGCCCACATCCATTATGGTGGGCACGGGCCGCGCTGCGGAAATGGGTGTGCTGTTCCGCAAGGGGGATGCGCTTCAGGAACTGTCAGAGGTTGACGTGATCGCATTCGACAAAACCGGGACGGTGACTGAGGGCAAGCCCTCACTGACAGATCTGGTCGTCACGGAGGGTTTTGACCGTGACCGGGTTCTTTGCCTGATCGCAGCGGTCGAGGCGCAATCGGAGCATCCCATTGCAGAGGCAATTGTCCGCAGCGCACGCAGCGAGGGGATCAAGGTGCCACATGCCGCCGGCTTTCGCTCAATCACCGGCTACGGTGTGGCGGCGACAGTGGATGGGCAGGACATCATGGTCGGCGCGGATCGCTATATGGAGCGTGAAGGCGTCGATATCTCGGAATTGGTCGATACGGAGCGTGATCTTGCGATGCGCGGGCGGACGGCGCTTTATGCCGCCATCGACGGACGGTTGGCCGCCGTGATCGCCGTCGCCGATCCGGTTAAACCAGCGAGCCGTATTGCCATCGCAGCGTTGCATGAACGCGGTTTCCAGGTCGCGATGATCACGGGCGATAAACGCGAAACGGCAGAGGCTATCGCCCGTGAAACAGGCATTGATCTGGTCATTGCCGGGGTTCTGCCGGATGGCAAGGTTGCGGCGCTGGATGATCTGCGCGCCGGAGGACGCAAGATCGCCTTTGTTGGCGACGGTATCAACGATGCACCGGCGTTGGCCCACGCAGATGTCGGGATCGCCATTGGCACCGGCACCGATGTGGCCATCGAATCTGCCGATGTCGTATTGATGTCCGGTGATCTGCGTGGCGTGGTAAACGCGGTCGAAGTCTCAAAACGCACGATGTCGAACATCCGCCAAAATCTGGTCTGGGCCTTTGGCTACAATGTTGCGCTGATTCCTGTCGCAGCGGGCGTTCTCTATCCTGCGTTCGGCCTTCTTCTGTCACCGGTATTCGCGGCTGGCGCCATGGCGCTTTCATCTGTTTCGGTTCTGACCAACGCCCTGCGTCTGCGCCGCATCGTCCCGGCCATGCGTGAAGAAAAGATCGAGGATGCACCGCGTGTATCGCCCCAGACGCAGCCTGCTGAATAGGAGCCTTGGCATATGAATATCGGAGAAGTCGCAGAGCGGTCAGGCATTCCGCCGAAAACGATCCGCTACTATGAGGAAATCGGCCTTGTCAGGCCACAGCGCAGCGGCAACGGTTATCGCGCCTTTCGTGAAACCGATCTGCACAAACTGACCTTTCTTGGCCGTGCCCGCGCACTGGGTTTTTCGATCGAAGACTGTCGGACATTGCTCGGCCTTTACGAGGACGAGACGCGCGAAAGCGGTCAAGTGAAGGCAGTTGCCAAGGACCATCTGAAAACAATCGACCGAAAAATTACCGAGTTGCGGGCAATGCGCGACACGTTATCCCACTTGGTCGACTCGTGTCAGGGTGACCATCGGCCCGATTGCCCCATTTTGAGCGACCTGTCAGGACAACTGGCGTGACAAGCCGAAGTGTTGGAAATGCCCGGCCACTTTGCCGGGCGGGTCTCTGCCGACGTTGACGACAGCGATGGCCGCATTATCGCTGTCGTTGCGGACCTTCTGCTCGAATAGATGTGGATCAGTCGCCAGCATTACTTCGCGTAGACGCGGCTTCAATCGCGTCCAGAACCAGTGTTGGTGTCAGGATTTCCGGCAGCGCCAATCCAGCTGGCGCACCGGGCCCATACACAACATTGAACGGTATCCCATAGCGATTGTGGCGTTCAAGGAACCTCGAGATATCTTCATTTGGCCGTGTCCAGTCAGCCTGCATGGCAATTACCGAGATTTCCGCCAGCCGATCAGAGACCGGGCTTCGGTCCAGAACCAGTGATTTGTTGGCCTTGCATGTCAGACACCAGTCTGCCGTCACGTCCACAAAAACCGTATTTCCTTCCGACACATGTCGCGCGATGCTTCCGGGCTCAAATGCTTGCCAATAGGTTTTGGCGGCCACCGCCGTGCTGCCACGCTCGAAGTTGGGAATGATGCCTGCGCCAAAGAGAGTTGCCAGAAAAAATGCGGACAACAGGACCCGTTTGGACGAATTGTTCGACACCTCTGTGGACGAGGCCAAAACCAACACCGCGGTGGTGGAGGCAACAAACCCTGCGGTTATAAACCCCGCAACGCCAACAAGCACAAAAAGTAACCAAATCGCTGCCGCGAGCAAAAGCCCCCCGAGAACAGTCTTGATAAATACCATCCATTTCCCCGGGCGTGGAAGTCTATTGATCAAATCAGGTCTTGCGGCAACGAGGAGATAGGGAAGTGCCAATCCCAAACCAAGCGCGGTAAAGATGATCACAACGTCCAATGGCCGACCGGCAAGGGCGAAAGCAACAGCCGTGCCGAGAAAAGGAGCCGAACAAGGCGTAGCCAGAACGGCCGCCAACAGCCCGGTGCCAAAATCTGCAATATAGCCCGACCGGTGCTGACCCGGCCCAAGGCGATCTTGCAATGCAGCCGGGAGAGAAATCTCGAAAGCGCCGAACAAATTGGCAGAAAATACCACCATCACGACGAACATGAATGTTACGAATACGGGGCTTTGAAACTGCACGCCCCAGCCAACCGAAACGCCGATCCATTTGAGCACAAGAAGAACTGTTGCGAGCCCCCAGACGAAGGTCAGAACTCCCAAGGCACAGAAGAGGAAACCGTTTCGAACCACGCGGGGTGATTGGCCGGATGCCTTCACTATTGAAGACAGCTTGATCGACAGAACCGGAAGGACGCAGGGCATCACGTTCAAGATAAGCCCGCCAAGGAAAGCAATCATCGCAACAGCAATCAGCTGCAATACGTCAGGGGTCGAGGCCGCAAAGGAATATGGCGGAGGCGGAGCATCACTTGTCAAAGATATCGGCGCGGTTACCGCGCGCCCTGTGTCCGTGATGGTAATCGACGGTGCAGAGTGGTCGCCGGACCAGGCGTTAACGGGAAGTTGGGCCCAAACTTCCTTGCGGTCATAATTGAACCTAATGTCCGGTTTGCCGAAGGTCACGAGCGGGCCAAATTCTGGAAACACGTCGATCGAAGTGAAGGGATCTGTGCTGCGTGCGGTGATAACCAGCGAGGTTGCCTGTGCGTCTATCGTGGCAGACAAAACTTCGATATTGCTGTCGTGTGCCAAGTCTGGGACGCGGGCTACATTTATCGCAATGAGTTTGGCCGATGCCGTGTCGATGCCAACACCGCTGGGTAACGACAGAGCCAGCTCAAAATCGTTTGGCACGCAGACATTCGAACACGTCAAAAGCGACACACGGGCCTTGAGGTCCAGCGGCTGGCCCGCCGTTGTCAGCATGACGCGGATTGGCAGGACGACCTCTTTGGAATATCCAAAGTTCTCGATTCCGAAAGCTTCAAAACGCTCGGGTGCTGGCCAAAAGATTTCGACAGACCCCAGGTTTGTCGAGCCGCTCCAATTGATCTGCGGCGCTAGGCCGACTTCACCGGGCGTCCGCCAATATCCCTTCCAGCCTTCGCCGAAAGTCAACGCGAGCCCGAGTGACACGGTGCCCGCGTCCGATGTGACGCCATTTTCAGCCGAGATGAGTTGCGCCGTCACGGCAGGGTTGGAAAATGTGTCGGATTGAGCGGCCTGACTTTGTTCCGGGGCGAACACGCTTAGCCAGATGGCAAAGAGGATTAAAAGCCAAGCGCCAACCTTACGAAAAAAAGAAGCCACAGGGATGTTCACGTGTCTAGTGCAGCTCATCGGGCATCGCCGACAGGGCCGTTTTGAGGTCCACGGTGGACAGGCCGCGGGCGATCCATCCCGGCCCCCTCCGCGATCCCAACATGCCTTCCGGTACATCGATGAATCCCTCATATCCTGCTTTATTGAGGGCACTCAAAAGTCGCGCGCTCCGTCCACCTGTGGCACAGATCAACGCAACCGGCCGTGGGCCGGACAGGTCACGCGCTGCGAACAACCGCCGCTCGAAGTCGCCTTCGTGCAAGCTGATCGGCCAAGCACCAACTGCGATGCCGGTTTCCAGCCATTCAGGCCGTGAGCGCACATCAATCAGGGAGATTTCGTTCTTTTCGAGCGCTTTGGCGGCGTCGGATGCAGACCAGATTTCTGGCGTGGCAGCCCTCACAAGACCCGGTAGAAAGACCATTGCAAAGGACGACAGCAAAAAAAATCGCCTATCCATGAAGGCCTCGCATTTGAAGGGGCGCTTCAATTCTTACGACGTAACCGGCGGAATAAAAATCAGGCCGACACACAGGCGACATTCCAACCCTCCTCGCGCTCCAGTTCGATGATCCTCCGGATCATTTTGTCGCTGATCTGACCCTGAACGACTGTACGACCGATGACGAGTGCAGGAGTGCCCACAAACATGAACAATCGCGCGAGTGCGGCACTTTCTTCTATCTGTTGCGCGATTTCAACGCTGCCCATGTCGGCCATGAGTTGCCCGGGATTGATCCCGAGATCATCCGATAGGCGGGTCAGGTATTCTGGAGTGGCTTGGAATGACGACTTCATCAATCGCTCATGAAAAGTGACATACGCCCCCTGGCGCTTTGCCGCCAACGCCGCTTTTGCGGCCAGATTGGACGTATCGCCAAGAAGAGGCAACTCATGCCAAGCCACGGCAACCCTGTCTGGTGCCTCGTTGACCAAATCAGCCAAGCGTTTTGTTTGCACCCGACAGAAAGGGCAATAGTAGTCTGAGAAGGACGCCACGGGAATCTGCGAATTATTAGCGTTAAGGTTGCCGTAAAGGGCACTACAGATATCTGCGGACACGCGTTCCAAAGTGGCTTCTTTCCGCGCGATGACCTCTACGCTATCTGGCGTTCCCATCCCGACAAACGGGTCGAAGCCCCCGGAGGATTCTCCTGCGACGTATTTTCGAAATCCGACTGGCGTATCGAGCGATACAAGTTCAAGTTTTTCCGGGAACAAAGAGGGTATGGTGCGGAAAGCCGTAAAGCCCGCGACTATTGCCCCGATTGTTAAAAGTGTTGTTCGCTTCTTGGGATCCATTTTGCGCCTGATGCTGGAGTGGTTCTTTGAATGTGCCTTACCGTGGCACCATTGAGGAGGTCAACTTTACAAACTGATACATTTCCTGGCGTGAAAGCATTGTGTTGAGTGACTAAGCGAAAACTCAAGCCAATGTACACATCGTCATATTTCAGATGCGCATGATCTTTAGCACACAGGGAACAAGTTGAATGATCATTACTGGAAAGCAGCTTGGGATGGTCGCCGCCGCAGGATCGGCTGTGCTGTTGTTGGCAGCGTTCGTTTTTCAGGTGCTGGGATATGCACCCTGTAAGATATGTATCTGGCAACGCTATCCGCACGCTGTGGCTGTCACGCTCGGGGTGCTTTTGGTTATAGGTCTGCCAACACTGCTGCTATTGCTTAAAGGGGCTGTGTCAGCTGCGTCAACCGCGGCGATTGGCGTCTTTCACACTGGTGTTGAGCGGGATTGGTGGGAGGGTCCAGCATCATGCACAGGGTTGGGCCTGGATATGTCCAGCCTCTCCGGTGCAGACCTTTTGCCTTCGGCATCAAGCGGCCCCTCAACGCTGGTGATGTGTGACCGGGTTGCATGGGAGTTTCTGACGATTTCGATGGCCAGTTGGAACGCTCTTTGGAGCACCGCACTCGCGGCCCTATGGATTATGGCGGCCGTCAAGGTTTGGCACCAAAGGCGAAACCGAGTTTAACGTATGCTTGG
>JBLIFE010000115.1:0-6873 GCA_047633515.1 Paracoccaceae bacterium
TTTCCCACGAGCCATACGAGTAGGTTAAATGAGCCCTCAATCTGTAAACCGTGTAGGAAGCACACTGATGGACAATTGGATCAGTGCTTTTCTTGAGGCCAAGGCAGCAGAACTTGACGTGGCACGCAACACGCAGCTCGCATACGGGCGGGATTTATCCGATTTTGCCGGATGGCTGACGGCACGGGGGCTGCATTTTTCATCTGCTAGCCGGGATAATGTCGAAAGCTATCTGATTGATTGCAATGCGCAGGGATTGTCGCGTGCAACACGGGCCAGAAGATTGTCGTCGATCCGGCAGCTTTTTCGCTTTGTTTATGAAGAAGGCTGGCGCAGCGATCATCCTGTACTAAGCATAAAAGGCCCCGGGCGCACCAAATCATTGCCCCAGATCCTGTCCATGCGCGAGGTAGATGCGCTTTTGACGGCGGCAACTTCGGTTGGGCGCAACAAAAAGGACCAGCTGCGTAATATTTGCCTGATGCAGTTGCTTTATGCGACGGGAATGCGGGTAAGTGAGCTGGTGTCGGTGCCTGTGGCGGCGACGCGTGGCAACCCCGAAATGCTGCTGGTTACCGGCAAGGGCAACAAGGAACGTCTGGTTCCCCTGTCGCCCCCTGCCCGTTCGTGCCTGTCAGCGTGGCTTGAAATACGCGATGCCAACGAAGATCTCGGGCGTACACGGGGTGAGGCCCCTTCGAAATACCTGTTCCCGTCGAATGGGGCGAGTGGGTTCCTGACACGTCACCGATTTTATATTCTGGTCAAGGAAATAGCGATTCGGGCTGGGCTTGACCCCGATAAGGTCACTCCGCACAAACTGCGTCATGCGTTTGCCACGCATCTTCTGGCGGGTGGAGCGGATTTGCGGGTCATCCAGACACTGCTAGGCCATGCCGATGTCTCAAGTACCGAAATCTACACCCATGTCCTCAAAGAACGCCTTACAGATCTGGTGATGGATCACCATCCGCTGGCCAGCAAACCGGACACAAATTGAAAATTCCGTCGCCGCACGCATGCGGGCGCTTGATATGCGCGCCACTCCCGCTCATATAACTCGAATGATGGTAGATACTTATGAATTTCTAGATACAGCCTTTATGATTACGGCTGGATCTATCTTGGGCCTGCTGGTTTTATCGGCCTTTTTCTCGGGTTCCGAAACCGCATTGACCGCAGCATCGCGCGGGAAACTGCGCAGTCAGGCCGATAAAGGGGCCGTTGGTGCGCGTACCGCCCTGATCGTGACAGAAGACAACGAGCGCCTTATCGGTGCCGTTCTTTTGGGCAACAATCTTGTCAATATTCTTGCCACATCGCTTGCGACGGCTTTGTTCACGCGGGCCTTCGGAGAATCGGGGGTGGCTTGGGCCACGCTGGTGATGACTTTGCTTGTTTTGATTTTTGCCGAGGTCCTGCCGAAAACCTATGCAATTTCGAACCCCGAGGTTGCGGCCAGTCGTGTGGCTCCGGTGATCCGGATCTTGATTCTTGTCTTTTCCCCGGTTGTGCAGGCCGTGCGAATTCTTGTGCGTCAGGTTCTGCGCTTGTTCGGTGTCAATGTTGACCCTAACAGCAACATTTTGAACGTGCGCGAAGAGATCGCAGGCGCGCTTGCGCTGGGTCATTCCGAAGGGGTCGTCGAAAAGGAAGACCGCGACCGGCTTTTGGGGGCGCTCGATCTCGCCGACCGCACCGTCGAAGAAATCATGTTGCACCGCTCCGGGATCGAGATGATTGATGCCGATGCCACCCCTCAGGCCATCCTGAGTCAAGCTCTGGAGAGCCCGCACACCCGCCTGCCGGTCTATAAGGACGATCCCGAAAATATTGTCGGTGTGATTCACGCCAAAGACCTGCTGCGTGCCATGCACCGTCTTGTTCTCGGGCCTGATGCGTCTGAAAAAGCTTTGAGCGGTTTTAAAGTGCTCGACGTGGCGATGAAGCCGTATTTTGTCCCCGAGACAACCACGCTCGATGACCAGATGCGGGAATTTTTGCGCCGCCACACCCATTTTGCTCTCGTGGTCGACGAATACGGTGCATTGCAGGGGTTGATTACTCTCGAAGACATTCTGGAAGAGATAGTCGGCGAGATTACCGACGAATTTGATGCCGATCCGGACCAGCCCGTGCGACGCACCGACACAGGTGACTACCTCGTAGACGGTGGGATGACTATTCGCGATCTCAACCGTGCTTATGACTGGCAATTACCCGATGACGAGGCAAACACCATTGCCGGGTTGGTCATTCACGAGGCGCAGATGATCCCGACACAAGGACAGGTCTTCAGCTTTCACGGCTTTCGGTTCGAAGTTGTGATGCGCACACAAAACCGGCTGACCCGCCTTAAGATCCGGCCCCTTTAACGGGTAAAACTCCAGCAAAGAGTGTCAACAAGCGTCGTTGGGGCAATAGGGCTGCCCTGATGCGAAAGCACCCGCCAGAGGCGGGTGCAAACAAACTATGCGCTGGAAAGCGCTCTATTTAGCAAAGTTTTAACCAACCAGTTCGAGGCCGGAGAAGTAATAAGCGATTTCATCTGCAGCGGTCTCTGGTGCATCGGAGCCGTGCACAGAGTTCTCGCCAACTGATTCTGCAAATTCGGCCCGAACTGTGCCCGGTGCGGCATCTGCGGGGTTGGTGGCACCCATGACTTCACGGTTTTTTGCAATTGCGCCTTCACCTTCCAGGACCTGCACGACCACAGGTGCAGAAGCCATAAACTCGCACAATTCATCATAGAACGGGCGCGCAGCATGCACGATATAGAACTGGCCAGCCTGCGCCTTGGTCAGCTGGATGCGCTTTTGCGCAATGATGCGAAGACCCGCATCTTCGAACTTGGCATTGATCTTGCCTGTCAGGTTGCGCTTGGTTGCGTCGGGTTTGATGATCGAAAGTGTACGTTCAACAGCCATTGGTCTGCCTCATTGATAATGGCGGCGTGCCCAATGCACACCGCAAATTCCGGCGCTGCCCTAACATGCCCTGCCGCGCCCCGCAATGCATGTAGATATTGGGGGAACTCGGGGCGGGTCGTCTCGAAGTGACCTGTGCGCGGTGTCTTTCTCGACCTGTCTCGCTCGCCACCCCTTTACGAACCCCTCGCACTGCGGCATGGGATGCGGATGCTTAAGATTGATGATCTCTCATATTCCGTCGAGGGGCGTTCGTTGTTGGAAAACACGACCGTCACCATTCCCACTGGTCATAAGGTTGGATTGGTGGGGCGTAACGGCACCGGCAAGACGACGTTGTTCCGAATCATCCGCGGCGAGATGGGGCTTGATACCGGCTCCATCACCCTGCCCCGTGGCGCGCGCATCGGCGGCGTCAGCCAGGAGGTGCCGGGCAACGAAGTGTCGTTGCTTGATACCGTGCTTGCCGCCGACGTGGAGCGTAAGGACCTTCTTGCGGAGGCAGACACCGCGACAGACCCGGGCCGCATCGGCGAGATCCAGACCCGCCTCAGCGACATCGACGCGTGGTCTGCCGAAGGGCGCGCCTCGGCGATCCTGAAAGGGCTCGGATTTACCAGTTCCGAACAATTGATGCCGTGTTCGGCCTTTTCGGGCGGCTGGCGGATGCGTGTGGCGCTTGCGTCGGTTCTGTTTGCCGAGCCTGATTTGTTGCTGCTCGACGAGCCGACCAACTATCTCGACCTCGAAGGGGCCCTGTGGCTTGAAGCGTACCTTGCCAAATATCCCCACACGGTCCTGATTGTCAGCCATGACCGTGGGCTGCTCAATCGGGCCGTTGGCGGAATTTTGCACCTCGAAGACAAAAAGTTGACGTTCTATACCGGAACCTATGATCAATTTGCCCGTCAGCGCGCCGAAAAGCGCGCTTTGATGACGGCAGCCGCCAAAAAGCAGGACCTGCGGCGCGCGCATTTGCAAAGCTTTGTTGACCGCTTCAAAGCCAAAGCATCAAAAGCAAAGCAAGCCCAGTCACGGGTCAAGATGCTGGACAAGATGGAGACGATACGCGCCCCCGAAGACGCCGCACGCACCGTCTTTACCTTCCCCAAGCCCGAGGAACTGTCACCACCGATTATCGCCACCGAAGGCGCTTCTACCGGGTACAATGGCAAGGTGGTCCTCAAGGGGCTGAACCTGCGCATCGATCAAGACGACCGGATCGCGCTTTTGGGGCGCAACGGCGAGGGTAAATCGACCCTTTCAAAGCTGCTGTCAGGGCGAATCGAGAAGATCGACGGCAAGATGGTGACCTCGTCAAAACTGCGCATCGGGTTCTTTGCACAGCATCAGGTCGACGAGTTGCGTATCGAGGAAACACCGCTTCAGCATCTTATGCGCGAACGCGCTGTCGAGGGGCAGGCAAAGCTGCGCGCGCGGTTGGCGGGCTTCGGCCTGGGGGCGGCACAGGCCGAAACCGAGGTCGGGCGCCTGTCCGGGGGGCAAAAGGCACGTTTGTCGCTGTTGCTTGCCACGATCGATGCGCCACATCTGCTGATTCTCGACGAGCCGACCAACCACCTTGATATCGAATCGCGCGAAGCGTTGGTCGAGGCGCTGACGGCGTACAGCGGTGCTGTGATCCTTGTGAGCCACGACATGCACCTGCTCAGCCTTGTGGCCGACCGCTTGTGGCTGGTCAAAGACGGACGGGTGGAGCCGTATGACGACGATCTGGAGGCGTACCGACGTCTGCTGTTGTCCAACGACACCCCCAAAGAACCGAAAGCCAAGGCAAAGCCGGTAAAGAAAATTTCGCAAGCCGCAATTCTCGAGATGCGTAGCGAAGCAAAAAAATGCGAGGCCCGTGTGGCCAAGCTTGAACAGATGCGCGACGAGCTTGCCCGGCGGTTGGGTGATCCCAAATCCTATGCCGAGGAAAACACAGCACGGCGTGAAGTCTGGCAAAGCAAGTATTCCGAGGTCATGAACGCGCTTGATCGGGCCGAAGCCATGTGGATGGCGGCCCTTGAAAAACTTGAAAAAGCGGGTGTCAAAAAGGCGTAACCGGCGTTGCCGGCGCGCTGCGCTAAAAACGGCCGCCATGGCACAGGGAGGTGCGCCTCGATTTTGGCCACGCTTTGGTATAGAAGTAACCCTCT
Source organism: Paracoccaceae bacterium (assembly GCA_047633515.1). GTDB lineage: Bacteria > Pseudomonadota > Alphaproteobacteria > Rhodobacterales > Rhodobacteraceae > JBLHUT01. Next base: position 5,090 of record JBLIFE010000115.1, read on the forward strand.
GACGGAGCTTTGGTGACCCATGCCTGAAATGACCTTCCTGATCGGCGCGTTCGTGACGTTGTTTGTGGTGATTGATCCGGTCGGTCTGGCGCCGTTATTTGTGGCGCTGACGACGGGGGAAGATCCCGTGCGGCGGCGCAAGATCGCCTTGCGGGCCTGTGTGCTTGCGGTCGGGTTGCTGACGCTTTTCGGACTTCTGGGAGAGGCCGTTCTAGGGTTTGTCGGAATATCCATGCCGGCGTTCCGGATCGCGGGGGGCATTTTGCTGTTTTTGACGGCCCTCGAGATGCTGTTCGAGCGGCGCACCAAACGGCGCGAGGATCAGGCCGAAAGCGAGCAACCGGACCCGTCGGTCTTTCCTCTGGCGATTCCGCTGATTGCGGGGCCTGGAGCCATTGCCTCGATGATTCTGCTGACGGGGGAATCGGGCGGCGGCTGGCAGGGTATCCTTGCTGTGCATCTTGTGATGATCGCCGTTATTCTGGTTGTGCTGGCGTTCTTTCTGGCAGCACCGCTGCTGGAGCGTGCTTTGGGCAAGACAGGGACCAATGTGATCACACGGTTGTTGGGCATGCTTCTGGCGGCTTTGTCCGTGCAATTTGTTCTTGATGGGCTCCGGACCTTTGGATTGGGCACCTAAAGGGTCTTTCAATTCCGTCCACCAGCCCCATCTATGAGCGGAGCAACCGGATCGGAGCATTCATGACCGGAGACATCATTGCATCGCTTTTCTATCTAGGGCTGCTGTTGACGGCTCTTGTGGGATATGTCTTTTTCTCGTCGCGCCAGCGGTTGGGTAAGCTGGTCCAACAGGCAGTGATCTGGGTGTTGATCTTTGTCGGGGTGATCGGGGCCTACGGGCTTTGGCCCGACATCAGCCGGAACCTGATGCCGCGGCAGACCGTTTTTGACGCAGCCGCGCGTGTCGAAATCCCGATCGCGCAGGACGGGCATTATTATTTGACGCTGACGATAAACGGGCAACCGGTTGAGTTTGTTGTCGATACCGGCGCTAGCGACATCGTGTTGACCGCCCGCGACGCGGCGCGTATCGGGTTTCAGGCCGCAGATCTTGATTTTAACGGAAGTGCCAGCACCGCCAACGGCATTGTTCAAACGGCGCGGATAGAATTGGATGACGTGCGTCTGGGCGGTATCCGCGACCGCGGTCTGACGGCGGTGGTGAATGGCGGAGCACTTGATACCTCGCTTCTTGGGATGACTTATCTGAACCTGTGGCAAGACGTGCGGCTGGGCGGAAACCAGATGGTGCTGCGCCGCTAGAAACCGGCTATTTCTCGATTTTCATTTGCCATTTTCCGCTCTCTTCCGACCAGTATTGGGCTGAAATACCCGCCTTTGTCAGGCTGCTCCATTGGGCGCGTGCCTGTGACACCGCCGCACCGTCGTGACCATCAAACAAGATACAAACCCGCTCGAATGCAGCCGCCTCTTCTATCGACACCTCTGCACCTTCGACCGACATCAGGCATTGTGCCTTGTTGGCAGGCTGACCCGCATCCTGCATTGAAATGCCCAGCAAAACGGGCTGCAAGGCGTCATACGTGCCGCCCTGCAGCCCGTGCGCAAAAAAGCCATCCGCGCCGCCGACGCCCCACAGCATCCGGTCCAGACGGGTCAGGCTGGCAGAGGTACTTGTGCGCACAAACACCTGCCAGCCACGCCCCAAAGACCGTTGCAGCAACTGCGACAGCGTTGCATCAAGCGGCCTTTGGGTCAGATGATAGAAAAGCGCCTGGCCCATGTTTTACTCAGTCTTTGGC